>JAJYNV010000028.1 GCA_021786135.1 Bacillota bacterium | reverse complement strand
CCGCCCCAACCGCTGGCGCGTCGAGAACAGCTGGGGCACCGAGAACGGCCAGAAGGGCTACTTCGTCATGGATGACGACTGGTTCGACGCGTACATGTACCAGGTGGTCGTGCGGCGCAGCTACCTGCCCAAGGAGCTTCAGGCGGCTCTCGAACTCGACCCGATCGAACTGCAGCCCTGGGACCCGATGGGATCGCTCGCCTGCTGACGCAGGACGCCTCGAGGGCCCGCTCCCGCACCGGTGAGCGGGCCCGTTCTGCATCGCAATCTCTTGAGGAGGTACCTCATTGCAACACCAGTTGACCGGCACCACCCTGCAGGTGCTCGAGATCGAGCTTGCGAGCGGCGAGAAGATCGTCGCGGAATCAGGGCGGCTCTCCTGGATGCAGCAGATGCAGATGCAGACCAGGGCGACGGGCGGCGTCTTCGGCGCTCTGCGCCGCATGGCCGGCGGCGGCACCCTCTTCCTGACAGAGTTCACGCCCGCGGGCAAGGCGGGCCTGGTGGCGTTCGCCGCGCGGGCACCCGGCCAGATCGTCGAACTCGATCTCGGCGGCCAGGACTACTTTGTGCACGAGCACGGCTTTCTCTGCGCCACGGAGGGCATCGAGATATCCGTCGGCTTCCAGCGCTCCCTGGGCGCCGGCGTCTTCGGCGGCACCGGCTTCGTGCTGCAGCGGCTCTCTGGGGACGCCAAGGCCTTCATCGACCTCTCAGGCGAGATCGTGCGGCGCGACCTCGCCGACGGCGAGGAGATCCTGGTGCAGCCGGGCCATATCGGCATGTTCGAAGGGCGCGTCGCCTTCGACATCACCACACTTCCCGGCGTCCGCAACATGCTCTTCGGCGGCGACGGTTTCTTCCTCGCCAGGCTGCGCGGCCCAGGCAGCGTCTGGCTGCAGTCGATGCCGCTGCCGCTCCTCGCCCACACCATCGCACCCTATCTTTCGCAGCCGGGCCGGTGAACCGTTGGTAACTATCCGCCGGCTGTCGGTCGAGGACTGGCCGACTTGGCGTGAGCTGCGCCTCGCCGCTCTGGGCGAGGCGCCCTACGCCTTCGGTTCGAAGCTGGCCGACTGGCAGGGCGACGGCGACCGCGCGGAGCGCTGGCGAGATCGACTTCTGGCCGCCGGCATCAACGCGATCGCCGAGCTCGACGGCGTGGCTGCGGGCATGGTCAGCGGCGTCGCATCGGGCGCCGAGGTGGAGCTCATCTCGCTCTGGGTGGCGCCTCGGGCACGCGGCCACGCCGTCGGCGACGCCCTGGTCCAGGCCGTCCTGGACTGGGCCCGGGCGCAGGGGGCCGCATCCGTTGCGCTGGAAGTGCGTGAAGGCAACGCCCACGCCGAGGCGCTCTACCGACGCCACGGTTTCGTCGATCAGGGCCGGGTCGCAGCTCCGGAAGATGATGAAGCCGCAGAGCGCAGGATGATCCGTGCGCTGCGAGACACTTGCCCGTAATCCCTGTGCAACGCTGCAGGCGCGTCTTGTCTCGTGCGAGCTTTTTGCGCTGCCACGAAACCCGCGCTGGGAGCGGGGTTGCGGACGTGGCGAATTTGGGTTCCCCCAGGGAACCGCGTAATCCGGCCAAATGCAGCAAGGGCATGGGGACGGATCAAGCAAATCCACCCCATGTCCTCATGCTATTAGATTAGGACAATGGACAAGAAGCACCGCAAAATAGAGTACACGAGCGAGTCAATCCGGTAGAATAGTGGGTGAAAGGATCCGCTAATCTACTACAGGGAGGACTCGCTCGCATGGCCATTATACCACAGATCCCGCTCTTCTCGTGGGAACACGTTGAAGGTCTCGGCGACTTGGATCGTCTGCGGCTGGTCCTGGACTACATGCCGGACAAGACCTTGATGGAGCAGCTGGAATGCGACCGGGGTCACGGACGTGACGATCATTCGGTGCGGGCTATGTGGAACTCGGTTCTCGCCGGCACCGTGTTTCAGCACCCAAGCATCGAGAGCCTGCGGCGAGAGCTATCCCGCAACGGCCAACTGCGTTACCTGTGCGGGCTCAGGAACGTGCCGTCGGCGAGCGCATACACGAGGTTCCTGCGCGGCGTCATCCGGCACGAGGCAGAGATCGACACCATGTTCGAGCGGATGGTCGAAGATCTGGCGACACTGCTGCCCGGGTTCGGGGAGCGCGCGGCCATCGACGGCAAGGCACTTCCCTCGTTCGCCAAGCACAGGGCGAACAGCGATGTCCCGGACGGACGACGGGACATCGACGCAGACTATGGCAAGAAGACCTACAAAGGCAAGCACAAGGACGGCACCCCCTGGGAGAAGATCGTCCGGTGGTTCGGCTACCGGCTGCACCTCGTCGTGGACGAGGAATACGAACTGCCGATCGCTTACTCCGTCACCAAGGCCAGCATCGTGGACCTCCCCGGCGGGAAGGACCTGATCGCGCAGGTGGCCGAACGTCAGCCCAAGGTCATCGAGAGGATGCAGATCCTGACGGCGGACAAGGGCTACGACGATACCAAGTTCACCGTCACGCTCTATGACGAGCACCGTATCAAGACCGTGATCGACATTCGCAACTCATGGAAGGACGGCGAGCAGACCCGCCTGCTGCCGGGGCAAAAGAACGCGACCTACGACCTGCACGGCAACGTCTACTGCTATCACCCGCAGACGGGCGAGCAGCACCGCATGGCCAACGGCGGCTTCGAGCAGGATCGCCGCACGTTGAAGAAGCTCTGCCCCGCTCGCCACTTCGGCATCGCGTGCAACGCGCAGGCCGCCTGCCCGCTCGCCAAGGGCCTGCGCGTGCCGCTCTCGACGAACCGGCGCATCTTCACACCGATCGACCGTAGCAGCTACGCCTGGACCCGGCTCTACAAGGAGCGCACGGCGGTGGAGCGCGTGAACAGCCGCCTTGACGTCTCCTTCGGCTTCGAGCTGCACACGATCCGTGGCCTCAAGAAGATGAAGATGCGCGTCGGTCTCGCGCTCTGCGTCATGCTGGCCATGGCCATCGGCCACATCCGTGAGCACCAACCGGACAAGTTGCGCAGCCTGGTCGCCTGACGCGGCCTGACACCTGATGACATCGATCGCCCTCGACCGCATCGGCCGAGGGCGGCTAGCCATGTCCGCCGGCCACCCAGTCCATTCACCTCACGCCCGCGGTGGCGCTAACACCAGATCAGGCGGCCCCCGACGGGCAGTCTTCTTGTCTCCCGCCCGGCCCGCCCCCCCGACCACGACCGCGCGAAACGCCACAGCGCAAAAAGCTCATTATAAGTTCAGCTTGGCGCGAACACGATTTTGTGCTTCCGGAGTTACCAGACCCCCAGCACAACTCGAAGGACTGGATCCAAGCACAGGTCGATCTCGGTCTAACGAAGACGCAGGCAAAGAAACTTCGCATGAAAAGCCGCTCGTATGTTGCGTCGAGAATAGAGGACTCTACAGGACGAAATGGAATTGGAGTGGTAGTTTTTGAAAGCACCTCGATCTACACACTCCGCCCTCGTAAGTTAAAGTCCACGCTCAGAGGCTCCGTTGGCGAAAAGATCGCCACATTCCTGGCAGGGGAGTATAGACCTGTTCCTGGCGATGTAGAAAGGGCGGAGTTTTGATGACCACATTGCTGGATGTGATGGTCTACATCTGCCAACACTACCCGCGTAAGGACGATCTGTCGACCTCAAGGTTAACTAAGATGATCTACTTGGCGGACTGGCGCGGCGCCATAGATCTGGATCGACCAGTCACAAACACGGTATGGCTTTACGGCTTTTACGGTCCAGATACCGTAAATGTGGTCAACGCAGCTCGTGCAAATCCTTCTTTATTCTCTGTGCGGTTAGTCCCCAATGCCTACTCCGGTCCCAAAGAGGTCATTGCGTTGAAACCGAGGGCTCGACCGCCACAACTAGGCTCGGAGGATCGTCGTATTTTGGATATCGTGATCCACACCACCCTGAATATGAACTGGGCCGAGCTTGTCCGGTTTGTTTATTCAACGTATCCCATGTTGTCCCAACAACGAGGGTCGGTTTTGCCCCTGCGCAAGTTGGCAAGAGAATACAAGAAGGCAAAGTCGGATCTCGTTGCACTATGAAGTTGAGTCACTAGCAGAATCACTGCCGCCGGGAGACTTATCCCGGCACGGCCTGCACACTGAGTGACTGTGACGTGCTGCCATGCGAACGAACTCGTCGAACGGCGAAACTGGCGTTCCCGGTCAAGGCCGACCTCACGTTGATGTCAGCCGCGTCCGGCTCTACCTAGCTGGTAGCTTAGTTTGGTCTTTTATTGCGCCGGCTTGCCGTGTTGCAACGGGCGAAGTCAATCTAGTCCGATCTTTTGATGTCCCTCACTCGTTTCGATAGGCCCGATTCTGGGCGCGTTTGGGGCTGACGCGGTCGCGTGTTTTGTTCCCTCACCTCAGGGATTTTGTGGAGTGACAATAGGGTTTCGCGCTGATCAATAGAGATTCGCGCTGGACAACAAAGTTTCGCACCGTGACCACCGCGCTGGGTCCCGGTGCGAAACTTGTCCATGGAACCGATGCTTCATGCGGCGGACCGCAGGACGCCTCGCTGGTCGAGCGTGATGAGTCGCATCGGGCCGGAGAGGAGATGCGCCTGCTGGCGGATCGCATCTTTGTCTGCCCTGCTTGCGACCACACAGAGGACCGCGACCTGCACGCCTCGCGCAACATCCTGCGCGAAGGTCTGAGGATCATCCAAACTACCGAGGGTCCCTCGGAAAGTGACGCCTGTGGACAGGTGGCCTCCACGAAGATC
>JAJYNV010000235.1 GCA_021786135.1 Bacillota bacterium | reverse complement strand
CCGATCTGCATTCGGCCAGGACTAGAGTGCGCGCTGCACCTTGCCGGAACGCAGGCAGCGCGTGCAGACGTCGACGCGCTCGACACGACCGCTGACGACGGCGCGTACGGTCTGGATGTTCGCGCCCCAGGTGCGGTGCGTCTTGATGTTCGAGTGCGATACGAGGTTGCCGTGCGCGACGCCCTTGCCGCACACGGAGCAGGTCTTAGCCAAGATCAAGCCCTCCCAATACTCAAAGAAAGGTACAAACGACATATAGGATAGCATGGACAGGGCAGGCACGCAATCGTGGGCGCCGCTCGTGTGGCGCCGCTCGTGTTGCTGCTCGGTCCCAAAGGAGAATGCCCGAGCCGGCGAGGCCGTCCGAGGCGGCTGGGACGCCGGTGCCGGGGCCTGCAGGCGGTCAGGAGGGCCTGAGATAGGCCTCGAGCTGCGCCGCGAGGACGTCGATGGCGCGATCGAGCGCCAGGAGATCTCCACCCGCGGCCGCCTGCATCGTGATGCCTTTGGTCTCGGCCATCAGGGCCTCTGTGGCTGCCGGCACGTCGAGATCCGCGCGCAGGGCGCCCTCCCGGACACCCTCGGACAGGAGGTGCGCGAGGTGCCGCGACCACGCCTCGTCAAGGCGACTGAGCTGTGTTGCGACCTCGCGGTCGTGGCGGCCATGGAGCTGCAGCTCCGACATCACGACGAACATGGCGGGATCCGTGTGCAGGCGCTGCCGGATGTCAAAGAACTCCGCGATGATGGCCCGCAGCTGCGGCTGCGCGATCACAACAGGCGCCGCGCCGGACAGCGGTGCGGCGAGGCTTTGCAGCAGGTCTTCCACTACGGCGTGGAGGAGGTCCGCCTTGGCGGGAAAGTAGTGCAGCAAGGTGGCGTGGTGCAGGCCCGCGGCCTGCGCCACCGCACGCAGTGTGAAGCCTGCCATGCCCTTCTCGGCGATCAGCTGGCGCGCCGCGGCGATGAGGTCCCTGCGGCGATCCGCCGCAGCACTCACATGCCTTGCCTTCCCGGCTCGCGTTCGAGCCTGTTGATCAGGAGCAGCCCGAGCACATAGCTCGCCGCGCCGATGGCGAAGCCGGTGGCCATCAGCATCGAACTGAAGTCGTGGCCGTAGTTGATGAAACTGCCGCCGTTGAACATCGCGCCTGTGATGCCTATCCAGCCTGTGCCGGCGTAGAGCCGCAGCCTGTGCGGGCCGCGCGCCAGGAGCAACGCGAAGAGCGCGCTGGCCAAGACGACGAGGAGCAAGCCCAGAGCCACGTGCAGTTGGAGTAGGAGCGTCCCGCGGTCGAGCGCCCAGGCGATGCCGCGGACGAGGCCGCTGAAGTACTCAGGCGCCTGGCTGCCGGGATGGTGCAACGGCAGGCCGACGAAGAGATTCACGGACATGCCGAGGAGGAACTCGGCGAAGAGCAGCCAGAGGATCGCTGCGGTCACCAGCTTCGGCGTGCGGATTTGGTGCATCATGCGCATCCCTCTCCTGCGGCCAGCGGACCAGGGCTTTGGACTAGCTTAACATGGGCAGCGCATGCCATCAACCAAGTGGTTTACACACAATATTGTCATTGCATCGTAGGCGTACTTACAGATGGCCGTGACTGTGCCGCCGTGCGCACACGCGCTGGGAGTAGACACGGTGGCGGCCGGAGGTTTATGATTGACTCGGCGTTCAGCAGAAGGTGGTGAGGCCGTGCCGCGCACCGAACGCGTGAACCAGGCCATCCGCGAGGAGCGCAAGGCGGCGATCCTGGCTGCAGCCGCGCGCGTCTTTGCGCAGCAGGGTTACATCGCCACACGCGTCAGCGACATCGCCGATACGGCCCAGATCAGCCACGGGCTGCTCTACCACTACTTCTCCGGCAAGGACGAGGTCTTCAGTGCGCTCGTCGAACGCGCGGCGGCCGGTGTGATCCATCTCTTGCAGGCAGCGAACGAGCTACCGGTCCCACCCGCGCAGCGCCTGCGCTGGCTCATGGAGCAGGAGGCTGCAGGCCTGAGCGAGGACCCGCACATCTTCATGGTTGTGCTGCAGGCCATGATGAGCGATGCGGTGCCAGCCAAGGCGAGATCGGTTGCGAAGGCCCTGGTGGCGACGACGCCTGACCTCTTGCGTCAGATGGTGGCCGAGGGACAGCGTGCGGGCCAGGTAGTCGAGGGCGATCCGGAGGAGATCGGCCTCTTGATCGGCATCCTGCTCCAGGGCATCGCAGTGGGCGCGGCGATCGCTCCCGAAGCTTTGCCGCGTGCCGAATCGCTGACGCAGCTGTTTTTGCTGGCGCGAGACTGAGATGTGTCTTTTTGTGCGTTTATGTTGAATGCCTAGTCGATCAATGGAAAGGACGAGGAAGGAATGGCGCAGAGCGAAGGACCTGGCATCCGGCTGGGCGGGTTGGCCCAGGTTGGATTGCTGGCCGGGCCGTTCATGAGCATGGTGGACAGCAGCATCGTGAATGTGGCGCTGCCTGACATCGCGCGCTCCTTGCATAGCCCCTTGTCCACGGTGCAGTGGGTGGTGAGCCTCTATCTCTTGGCGCTCGGGGTGGCGCTGCCCGCCACGGCCTACCTGGCGAAGCGCTTTGGCACGAAGCGCGTCTACGGGGCCAGCCTCGTCGGCTTCACCTGTGCCTCCGCCCTCTGCGCCTTGTCTCCGTCCGTGGGGGTCCTGAGCGCCTGGCGCGTGGTGCAGGGCATCTTCGGGGCGGGCATGGTACCGCTCGCGATGAACATGTTGTTCGGCGAAAGTCAGTCGCAGCGGCAAATGTCCCCACTGGCGGGCATGATGCTGTTCCTGGCCCCCGCGATCGCCCCGGCGATCGGAGGCCTCCTCATTCCCGCCGCCGGATGGCCATCGATCTTCCTGGTCAACATTCCGGTGGGTCTCGTGGCACTCCTCGGCATGCGCAGGATACCGCCCTCCGCCGAACCCCGGATGTCGGAGAAGGTGCCCGCCTTCGACCTGCCTGGCTTCCTGCTGCTGGCGCTCGGCATCGCGGGCATCACCTACGGAACGACCGCGGCCGTGCAGCAGGGCTGGCTCCAGCCCGACGTCTGGCCCTACTGGGCCTGCGGAACCGTCCTGCTCGTCCTCTACGGGGTCTGGGCGGCGCGCAGGCCGGACGCCATCGTCCACCCGGGTCTCCTATCTACGCCGCAGCGTGTGCTCGCCATGGGGCTCAACGCCCTCGTCTCCGTGGTGACATTCGCCCTCGTCGTGCTGGTGCCGGTCTGGGTGCAGGAGTTCCAGGGGCGGAGTGCGATCGTGGCAGGGCTTGTGCTGCTTCCGCAAGGCGTCATGACAGGCGTGGGTGCTATCCTTGGCAACGCCCTTCCCGGGAGGGTGGGTGTCCGGGCCACCGCCGCACTCGGCATGGCGATCCTCAGCCTCTCGACGCTGGGTATGCTGGCCGTCGGCATTGCCACGCCGCCCTGGCTGACGGCCTTGATCCTCTCAGGGCGCGGCTTCGCCATCGGACTCGTCATCCAGCCGGTCCTGAACCGGCTGCTCGGCAGCCTGCCACCGGCGGAGATCCCGGACGGAAACACGCTCTTCAACATCTTCGACAGGATCGGGGGCGCAACCGGCATCGCCTTGATCACGACGTACTTCCAGACGCGCCTGCGGACCGCGGGTGCCGCGTTGGCAGGACATGCCGCGGCTAGCCCCGGCCAGCGGCTGCAACTGGCGGCGGTGGGCGGCTTCCACCAGACGCTGTGGCTCGTCTCGGTCCTGAGCATCCTCGGCCTCCTGATGGCCCTCGCCCTTTCGGACCGGGCATCTGCACAGTCCGGGACGGCGCAGATGCCGCCCGGCGTCGCGTGAGGCACCGGGCCGGCAGCCGCCTGATGTATGCTGGGGGCAGGGGCGCAAGCCTGGCAGGAGGGGAAGCGTTGCGCTTCATCGACGCGACCGAGGACCGGGGTCTCTGGCAACTTTCACCGACCCTGGCCGAGACCGTGGCCCTGGCCGTGGCAGCCGGGCGGACACCCGAGACGTTCGGCCTGCGGATGAACAGGCCGTACGTGCTCCTTGGGCCGCAGGACCTGCGCCTGCCGCACACGTCACGCGGCGTCGCCTGGCTCGAAGGCCAGGGACTGCCTGTCTACGTGCGGGTGGGCGGCGGAGCGGCGGTGCTCCTGGACGAAGGCTGCCTGAGTTTCTTCGGCGCGGTGCCCTGCCGCGACATCGCACGCCTCGACGCGAACTTCCGTGACCTTACGCGTCCGGTGCGGGGAGGGCTATCGTCACTCGGTGTGCCTGTGCGGTTCGGCCGTGCCGAGGGCTCCTACTGCGAGGGACCGCAGGACCTCGTGACAGCCGAGGGCAAGAAGCTGCTCGGTGTCGCGCAGGCGCTGCGCCAGGGCTTTGCCCTCGTGTCAGGCATGCTGATGCTGACGCAGGATCCGCTGCGTACGACCTCCGTCCTGCAGGAGTTCTACCGTCGATCCGGGAGCGCCCGCGTCCTGAAGCCCGAGGCGGTCACATCGCTCGCCGGAGAAACCGGCAGGGAGGTGTCCGTGGCGGAGGTCAAGGAAGCGGTGTTGCGCCAGGCGACCCTTCTCGGCTGGGACTCGGCACCATCCGCTCTGACAGATTGGGAGCGAAGACTCGCTCAGGACATGCTGCCAAGACGACGGTATCCACCCGGGAATCTTGCGCAGGAGCCGCTCGTTCGTCCACTATAGGGTTTGGCAACTGCATATTGCAGGGTTGCGGGTGCCCTCCACTGCGAGGGCGAAGAGGGAATCAGGTGAGAAGCCTGAGCGGTCCCGCCACTGTATGCG
>JAJYNV010000315.1 GCA_021786135.1 Bacillota bacterium | reverse complement strand
CTGCGCAAACTCAAGGATGCCGCTGGCCGGCGCTTTGCCGGTGGCGTCGTGCTCTACGACGGGACGATGAGCCTGCGCTTCGGAGAAGGTTTGTTTGCCGTGCCGATCCGCGCGCTGTGGGAGGCGCCATGACCGCCTTCACCGAATCCACCGTCGAAGCCGCCGCCCTGGCTTGGCTCGAAAGGGTCGGCTGGCGGGTTGCCCACGGCCCCGACATCGCGCCCGACATGCCCGCGGCCGAGCGGCGCGATGTTGCCGAGGAAGGGACAACACATGCCCCAGGATGACCCGATGATCGCCGGTACTCCGGCGCCCCGCGGCGAGGTGGTCGTTTACGAGGCGCCCGACGGCTCGACGCGGGTGGACGTGCGGCTGGATCGGGAGACGGTGTGGCTCACGCAGGAGCAAATGGCCCGCTTGTTCGGGCGCGAACGCTCTGTCATCACCAAACACATTCGCAACGTTTTCCGCGAGGGTGAGCTGGAGCGCAATTCAGTATGTGCAAATTTTGCACATACTGCCGCGGACGGCAAAACTTATCAGGTGGAGTTTTACAACCTCGACGTCATCATCTCGGTGGGCTACCGGGTGAAATCGCTCGAGGGGACACGCTTCCGCCAATGGGCCACCCGGGTGCTGCGCGAGCACCTGGTGCGTGGCTACACGCTCAATGCCCAGCGGCTGGCTGAAAAAGGCTTGGACGAGGCCCGCGCGGCGTTGGCGATCGCGGCCCGCACGCTGGAGCAGCGGGCACTGGTCTCTGATGAGGGCGCGGCGATGCTCGCGCTGGTGCAGCAGTATCTGGCGAGCTTCCGGCTGCTGCTCGCCTATGACGAACAGTGCTTGCCAGAGGCGCCTGCCCATCCGCAACCGGCGGCTCTGCTCACGCTGGAGGAGGCGCGGCAGGCGATCGAGGCGCTACGCGGCGAACTGATCGCCCGCGGCGAGGCTTCGCCGCTGTTCGGCCAGCCGCGCGGCGAGGGGTTGGCCGGCATCCTCGGCGCTATCGAGCAGACCTTCGGCGGCGAGCCGCTGTACCCAAACGCGCAGACGAGAGCGGCGCATCTCTTGTACTTCGTCATCAAGGATCACCCGTTTACCGATGGCAACAAGCGTATCGGCACGCTCTTGTTCCTCGACTACCTGCGCCGCTCGGGGCTCTTGCTGCGCGCCGACGGCACGCCGCGCTTCGCCGACAACGCGATGGTGGCGCTGGCGCTCCTGATCGCTGAAAGCGCCCCGGCGCAGAAGGACATCCTGATCCGCCTGACGCTCGCGTTGCTCGGGGAGGAGGCGCCATGACCGAGTGCGGCGTCACCGAATCCGTCGTCGAGCAGGCCACCCTTGCCTGGCTGGAAGCCGGCGGTTGGCGCGTAGCCCACGGCCCCGAGATCGCCCCCGACATGCCCGCCGCCGAGCGGGCGAACTACGGCGACGTGGCGCTCGCCCAACGCCTGCGTGACGCGCTGGCGCGGCTCAATCCCACGCTGCCCGCCGAGGCGCTGGAGGACGCCTTTCGTAAGCTCACGCGGCCCGAGGGCGCGGACCTGATCCGGCGCAACCGAGCGCTGCACCGGCTGCTGGTGAACGGCGTGACCGTCGAGCACCGCACTCGCGAAGGCGAGGTCCGCGGCGCCCAGGCGCGGGTGATCGACTTCGATGATCCCGGCGCAAACGACTGGCTCGCGGTCAACCAGTTCAGCGTCACCGAGAACCTGCCTGCCGCGACGGGCGCGGCGCAGGCAGGCAAGCACAGCCGCCGTCCGGACATCGTCCTCTTCGTGAACGGCCTGCCGCTCGCGGTCGTGGAGCTCAAGAACGCGGCCGATGAGAACGCGACGATCTGGACCGCGTTCCAGCAGCTCCAGACCTACCAGGCCGAGATCCCCGCGCTGTTCGCCACCAACGCGGTGCTGGTTGTCTCCGACGGCGTGGAGGCGCGCGTCGGTGCGCTCGGCGCCGGGCGCGAATGGTTCAAGCCCTGGCGCACCATCGCGGGCGAGCGGCTCGCCGACAGCCACGTCCCCGAGCTGCAAGTCGTGATCGAGGGTGTCTTTCAGCCGCGGCGCTTCCTCGACCTGGTACGCGACTTCATCGTCTTCGAGGACGATGGGAGCGGACGGCTCATCAAGAAGATGGCCGGCTACCACCAGTTCCATGCCGTGCAGGTGGCCGTGGGCGAGACGCTCCGCGCGGCCGAGCTGGCTCGTGCGGATCGGGTGGCCGAGGAGACCGGGCGCTATGAAGCGGGCCGCATGCCCGGCGGCAAGGCCGGCGACCGCCGCGTGGGCGTCGTCTGGCACACCCAAGGCTCGGGCAAGAGCCTGACCATGGCCTTCTACGCCGGGCGCATTATCCGCGAGCCGGCGACGGAGAACCCGACCATCGTCGTGCTCACCGACCGCAACGACCTCGACGACCAGCTCTTCGGGACCTTCTCACGCTGCCAGGACCTGCTCCGTCAGCCGCCGGTGCAGGCCGAGAGTCGCGCGCACCTGCGGCAGTTGCTCTCGGTCGCCGCGGGCGGCGTGGTGTTCACCACCATCCACAAGTTCTTCCCCGAGGAGAAGGGCGATCGCCACCCGGTGCTCTCCGAGCGCCGCAACATCGTAGTGATCGCCGACGAGGCGCACCGCAGCCAGTACGACTTCATTGACGGGTTCGCGCGCCACATGCGCGATGCGCTGCCGCACGCGTCGTTCATCGGCTTCACCGGCACGCCCATCGAGAAGACCGACGCCAACACGCGCGCGGTCTTCGGCGACTACATCAGCGTGTATGACATCCAGCGCGCCGTGGAGGACGGGGCCACGGTTCCCATCTACTACGAGAGCCGCCTTGCCAAGCTCGCGCTGGATGAGGCCGAACGACCCAAGATTGACCCGGACTTCGAAGAGGCGACCGAGGGCGAGGAGGTCGAGCGCAAGGAGAAGCTCAAGAGCAAGTGGGCGCAGCTCGAAGCCGTCGTCGGCGCCGAGAAACGGCTCAAGCTAGTGACTAAGGACATCGTCGAGCATTTCGAGGAGCGGCTGGAGGCCATGGACGGCAAGGCCATGGTGGTGTGCATGAGCCGGCGCATCTGCGTCGAGCTTTACCGGGAGATCGTAAAGCTGCGTCCCGGCTGGGCGCACGATGACGATGACAGGGGCGCGATCAAGGTGGTGATGACCGGCTCGGCTTCTGACCCCCTCGACTGGCAGCCCCACATCCGCAACAAGCCGCGGAGAGAGGCGCTCGCGAACCGGTTCCGCGACCCGAGTGACCCTCTCAAGCTCGTCCTCGTGCGCGACATGTGGCTCACCGGCTTCGACGCTCCGAGCCTCCACACCATGTACCTCGACAAGCCGATGCGCGGCCACGGGCTGATGCAGGCCATCGCGCGCGTGAACCGCGTTTTCCGCGACAAACCCGGCGGGCTGGTGGTGGACTACCTGGGTCTTGCCCACGAATTGAAGGCGGCGCTCGCCACCTACACCGAGAGCGGGGGCACGGGGCGCACGGCGCTCGATCAGGACGAGGCGGTGGCGGTCATGCAGGAGAAGTACGAGGTCTGCTGCGGCCTCTTCCACGGGTTCGACCGGTTGCGCTGGACAACGGGCACGCCTCAGGAGCGGCTCTCCCTGTTGCCCGCGGCGCAGGAGCACATCCTCGCGCAGGAGAACGGCAAGGACCGGCTCTTGCGCGCGGTGCGGGAACTCTCGCAGGCATTCGCGCTGGCGGTGCCGCACGCCGAGGCGCTGCGCATCCGGGACGACGTAGCGTTTTTCCAGGCTGTGCAGGCGGTTCTCGCCAAGCGCGCGCCGGGAGAGGCAAAGACCGAAGAAGAGCTGGATCACGCGGTCCGGCAGATTGTCTCGAAGGTCGTTGCGCCCGAGGGCGTGATGGACATCTTCGAGGCGGCGGGCCTGAAGAAGCCTGATATCTCGATCCTTTCCGAAGAGTTCCTGGCCGAAGTACGCGGCATGCCGCAGCGAAACCTGGCGGTCGAACTGCTGCGCAAGCTGCTCAACGGCGAGATCCGCCTGCGCCGACGCAAGAACGTGGTGCAGGCTCGTTCGTTTGCCGAGATGCTGGAGCAGACGCTGCGCCGCTACCAGAACCGCGCCATCGAGGCGGCGCAGGTGATCGAGGAGCTGATTGGGCTCGCCAGAGAGATGCGCGCGGCCGATGCCCGCGGCGAAGCGCTGGGTCTGACCGAGGATGAGGTCGCCTTCTACGACGCGCTGGAAACCAATGACAGCGCGGTGAAGGTGTTGGGCGACGACACGTTGCGCGACATCGCCCGCGAGCTGGTCAAGACCGTGCGCGCCAACGTCACTATCGACTGGACTGTGCGCGAGAACGTCCGCGCGCAGCTCCGTGTGCTGGTCAAGCGCATTCTGCGCAAGCACGGCTACCCGCCGGATAAGCAGGAGAAGGCAACGCAGACGGTGCTGGAGCAGGCGGAAGTGCTGTCTGAGGTGTGGGCGGTGGCGTGAATGGGGCGCCTAACTTTGGACGTTAGAGCCAGCCAGATGTAGGGTGCGCTCCGCGCACCACTCCACTCCATATAATTTGCCCCAACCTATGCCCAATTACCGCCGTCTTTGCCTACCTGGCGGCACCTACTTCTTCACCACCGAACTGGGAGGGGAGTAGGCTTGGGGAAGCGGTGCGCAAGCGCACCATATGCACTTGACTACTGCCAGGTGACCCGCAATAGTGGGTTTCAAACCAGCGCAAGCAATGAGGAGTAGACCATCATGGCTCGAGCTGTTGGCATCTACATTTTTGACGACGTAGAGGTTC
>JAJYNV010000373.1 GCA_021786135.1 Bacillota bacterium | reverse complement strand
CGAGAGTCGGCGGGGACAGGGACTGAATCGTTACGGTTCGGTCGTCGCCGCCAGTCTTGTGTTCGCAGCCCTGCTGCAGCTTTCACCCGTCTTCTTCACCGGTCTCGGCCTGGCGAGCCCGTTCGGGGGCGCGGCGATGATGCAGCAGCCGCAGTTCATGCGCAGCATGATCGACGCAGTCGGCAGCGGAGTCGGCGCGCACGCGGCACTCATGAACGTCGTCTTCATCGCTGTATTCCTGGCTTTGGCGGCGTGGCTCTGGCTCAGGCCAGGGCAGAGCGGGCCCTACCTCGCAACCAGCGTCCTGCTGCTCTTTATCTGGGTCTTCGGCCAGGATGCCGGCATGTTCTGGAGCGGCATGTCAACCGATCCCAACAGCGCGCCTGTACTCGCCCTAGCCCTTCTCGCCGCCTGGCGGGGACGGCCGCGTACCTGGTTCCATCGCGGCGCCTGAGGCGCCGACGCCTTCCTCACGCCGCTGCCAAAGCCAGTCGACGATGTGCTTCACCTCGAAGACATCGCCGGTCTCGCGTGCGCCGAGCCGCAGTTGCAGCTCGCAGCCCGGGTTCGCGGTGATGACGGTCGTGGCGCCCGTGTCGATGATATCTGCCACCTTCGCCTGGAGCATCCGCTGCGCAACGTCGGGGCGCACGACGTTGTAGATGCCGGCGGATCCGCAACACGTCGCCGCCTCGGCCATCTCGCAATACCCGTCCCCCGCGATCAGCCGGCGCGGTGCCTCCTGCACCTTGAGGCCGTTGCGCAGGTGGCAGGAGTCCTGGTACGTGATGCGCTCGTCGGTCGCCGGAGGACGCACCCGATAGCCCTGCCGGTCGAGCAGTGTCGTCACGTCCTCGACGGCCCGCGTGAACCGCTCGGCGCGTTCCTGCCAGAGGGGATCGTCCGCCAGGAGTTCGCCGTAGGTCTTCATATGCGCAGCGCAGCCACCGGCCAAGCTGACCACTTCCGCGCCGCCGCTCGACTCGAATGCTGCGATTACGCCACGGGCCAGCTCACGGGCGGAGGGAAGATCGCCCTGATGCGCGTGCAGCGCACCGCAGCAGCCCGTAGACGCCGGCATGAGATCGGCCGTGATACCAGCCTCCCGCAGAAGCAGAACCGCTCGTGCGTTGGTGCGGGGCCAGACCACATCCATCACGCAACCGCGATGCACCTGAACGACGGCCTTCGCCCCGGCAGCCACCGTCGGCGCTGCCTCGGGCTCGGGCATCGCCGCGAGCAGTCTGACGGCGCTCTGGCCGCTGTGCAGCCTCCGGGCGGCTCGCCGCAGGCGACGTCCCTCCATCTGCCAGAGCCCCTTGGCCGCTCTGAGCAGTATGTGGCTGCGCACCAGCCGCAGCGTCAGACGCGCCGGCGCGGGCGGCGGCTCCTGCATGTCCCGCAGGCGCGCGCGCCCTGCGAGCAGGATCTCCTCGTAGGGCACCCCTGAAGGACAGGCAACCTCACAGGCCCGACAGCCGAGGCACTCCTCGAAGGTGGCCAGCGTCTCGGGTGTCGCTTCGACCGTACCTGCCAGCACATCCTTGAGCCGCGCGATGCGGCCGCGCGGCGAGGACTCCTCCGTGCGGAAGATGCGGTACGTGGGGCAGGACTGCAGGCAGAAGCCGCACTGGATGCAGGTGTCGATCGCGTCCTGCACCTTCATGGCCCATCCCCTCCCGCCAGGACGCCATCGGGGTCGAACACGGCCAAGATCCGCTCCTGCCATGCGCGTGTGAGCTCATCGAGCGGCGCCCGCAGCGCATCGCCTTCGTAATGGCCACATGCCGGCGGCCCCGCCCGACGCAGGATGTCGAGGGCCTTCTCACGGGTGCCGCGCGCAAGAAATCTTCCCGCCGAGGGCAGCACCAGCAGCGGGGGCGTCGGCAGCGCTGCGATCGCCTCGTCGACATGCGGCCACGGCAGGGCGATGTCGATGAGACCGGACCTGTCCCTGAACTCGGCCCGGATCTTGGCGAGCAGCGCGGGCGCCTCAGGCGACGGAAGATATCCGGCGGGCGGCTGCTCGGCCTGCAGGTAGAGGCGGTAGCGGCCGTCCTCGGGTACGGCGAAGAGACGCTGCACGCCGCTGGCGCCGCCATAGTCGGAGAGACTGCCCTGTGCGGACCACCACGGCGCATCCCGCCGGGGGACGAGCCGCAGCGTCAGCTCGAGCGGGATGCCAAGTCGACCGTCGCTCCCGATCAGGAGGCGGTAGAGGTCGTAGCCGGCAACGTTCTTGACGACGTCGCGTCCGAACCGCACCTGCTCGCCGTGGCCCGTGACGTAGGAAAGGGCGAGAAGGTGCCGGCGCAGGGTACCCTGCGCTATTTCTTCCGGCCCGTAATCGTTCGTGGCGAGCATCTCGCCAAAACTTTGCGCCACAAGGGGCTCGACGGCAAAGCAGAGGGCGCTGCCCGAGAGGGCGCCGCTCAGCTGGGCGACAGTTTCGCCCGATCCCACCCGCACCGTCATGTTGGCCAGCGAGACCTCGATCCCCCGCAGACCGCCAAGGTCCGGCTGCAACCGCCGCCGCTCGCGGCGTGCCATCTCTACCGCGATCAGCACGTCCCAGGCGGTCGTCGGCGGCTCGGCGGGTGGCGCGGCAGACGAGAACTCCTTGGCCACAGCACGCGGAGCCTCCGGCACCGCCTTGCCCGGATTGAGCAGACCTTGGGGGTCGAGAGCCCTGCGCACGGCCCAGGTAAGGCCAAGCTCCGCCGGGCCGAACATGATCTCGAGCTGGGACAGCTTCTCCGTGCCGATGCCGTGCTCGCCCGTGATCGATCCGCCCAAGGCGACGCAGGCTGCGAGGATTTCGCGGTTCGCCTGGTGCACGCGCATGCTCTCCTCGGCGTCATCGGGGTCGTAGGCGAAGTCGGGATGGAGGTTGCCGTCGCCCGCATGCCCCACGGTCACCGCCTTCAGCCCATGCCGGGTCGAGATTTCCTCGACGGCGGCCAGCATCTCGCCGAGGCGGTCCCGCGGTACCGTCACGTCCTGGGTGAGCACGCGCCGGCCATACCGCGCCACTACCGCGTACGCACCCCGGCGGCCGAGCCAGAGCGCGTCGCGCTCCGTCGACGTGCGGGCTGTCTCGCAGGAGAGCGCTCCGCTGCGCCGGCCAATCTCCTCTGCTACGGCAGCGCCGCGCTCCACCTCTTCCGGCCGCCCATCGAACTCGATGAGCAGGACAGCGCCTGCCCCTGCCGGATAGCGCGCGACGCCCCAGGCCTCGACTGCCGCGATGGTGGCACGGTCGAGAAACTCAAGCGTCGACGGCAGCGTGCCGGACGCGACGATGGCCGAGACGCATGCCGATGCCTGGGCGATCTCGCCAAAGCTCAGCAGCATCGTCACCAGGGTAGCCGGCCGCTCCTCGAGCGCGAGAGTGACCGCGCTGACCACCCCGAGCGTGCCTTCGGCTCCTGTCACAAGCGCGGCGAGGTCCGGGCCGCTCTGCCAGGGACCAGCGGCGAGCAGGCCATGTCGGCCCTCGGCATCCGTGATCTCGATGTCCGCCACGCGGTGGCCTGTCACCCCGTACTTCACCGCGTGCGGTCCGCCCGCGTTCTCAGCCACGTTGCCGCCGATGGTGGAAACGCGATAACTTGCGGGGTCCGGCGGATAGAAGAGGCCGTGCGGCGCGAGTACGGCATCGAGGCTGCCGTTGACGACCCCTGCGCCTGCCCGCAGTCTGCGGTGGAGCACATCGGGCGGCGAGACTTCCTGCATGCGCTCGAGGGAGACGACCACCTGGCCGTCGCCGGGCACCGCTCCGCCACTCAGCCCCGTCCCCGCGCCGCGCGCCACGAGCTGGCCGCCATGCCTGCGCACGATCCCGATCGCGTCGCGGATGTCCTCGCTCGTCTGGGCCTGGACCACGGCTAGGGGCACGCCGAAGGCGGTGCCCATGGCATCGTAGCCATAGAGGCGGACTCTGGCACTCTGCCTGATGCAGCGCGGGCCGAAACGCGCCGAGAGCGCCTCGAGCAGCGCTGCCTGCCGGTCGCGGCTAGCCGATGACACAGCGGTTCCTGAGGGTGCCGATGCCCTCGACCGCACTGACCAGCACGTCTCCTTCGCATAGCCACCGCTGCGGCGTCCTGGCCTCGCCCACACCCGGCGGCGTGCCGGTGAAGATGAGATCGCCCGGCTCAAGTGTCGTGAAGCGCGAGATGTCTTCGATCAGCGTACCCACATCGAACAGCATCTGGTGCACCACACCGGACTGCATCTCCGCCTCAGGCAGCGATGAGGAGACGCGGCAGTCCATCGGGTCCGGCAGCTCGTCGCGCGTGACGATGTAGGGGCCAAGCGGCGCCGTGCGGTCGAAGTTCTTGCCCGGCGTCCACTGCGTGCCACGATGCTGCAAGGGGCGCACCGACACATCGTTGCCCACGGTCCAGCCGAAGACCGCCTCCAGGGCCTGGGCGCGGGAGATGCGCCGTCCGCCGCGCCCGATCACCACGACGAGCTCGGCTTCGTAGTCCACCTCCGGCACCTCGCGCGGCAGCACGATGTCGCTGTAAGGTCCGACCAGGGTGGACGGCAGCTTCATGAAGATCTCCGGTGCTTTCGGCACCTCAGCCCTCTGCTCGATGGCGTGCTTCGCGTAGTTGCGCCCGATGCAGAGGATCCTCTTCGGTTGCGTGACCGGCGGCATCAGTTCCTCCGGACGCTCCTTTTGGCCATCAACGCTCCCCGCCGCGATGGCTTCCGCCAGGATTGGCGCCGTCTCGTGCCAGGAGGCGATCAGGCTCGGCATCTCTCTCGCGCGGGCGTCACCCGG
>JAJYNV010000237.1 GCA_021786135.1 Bacillota bacterium | reverse complement strand
CGCGATCGCGGACTGCCGGGACTCCATATTCCTCATCACGAAGATCTGGCCAAACCACGCTGAGCCCCTGGCCATGCGCCGGGCACTCGAGGCGTCGCTCAGCAGGATGCGCACCAACCACGTGGACGCCTGCCTCCTGCACTGGCCGACGAAGTCCCTGCCGGTCTCGCACCTCGCGGAGGGGCTCACGGCGCTCAAGGAATCCGGCCTCACCCGCGAGGTGGGCGTCAGCAACTTCCCCAGGGACATGTCCCGCGACGCGATCACCGCGCTCGGCCTCGCAGAGGGGAGCGGGGGCAAGGGCACCTTCTTCCACGAACTCCCCTACAGCCTCGAGGACCGCCGGGTCGAAGAGAGCCTTCTGCCGCAGGTTCAGGCGCTGGGCGGCGTGCTGCTCGCTTATAGCCCGCTCGGCCATGGGCGCCTCCTGCGCCGCGCAGGGCCGAGCATCGATGTTCTGCGCGCCGTGGCGGCCCGCCACGGAATCACGCCGGCACAGGCGGCTCTCAGCTTCCTCGCGGCCGAACCGGGCGTCGTTGTGCTCGCAAAGGCCGCCAGCCCCCGCCATGTGCGCGAAAACGCAGAGAGCGCGGACATCGTCCTCGATCCAGAGGATCTCGCCCTGCTACGGGACGCCTTCCCGCGGGGCCCGAAGGATATCGGCTTCAGCCTGCCGCCAAGGGGCGCCTTCTTTTCGCTCGTCTATGGCGGCATGCATGTGATGCAGTCGCTGCACGGCCGCTACCGGGCGTAGGTGCCCCGCATCCCTGCCGGCAAGGGTGCTGCCGCTCACCAGGGCGAAGGTGGCAGGACCTGTCTTCGCCCGCTATGCACCGCGTGTGGTACAGCGGACAGGCAATTGAGGGTCTGCACGTCCAGGAAAGGCCCAAAAGTCTCCAACCAATTGCTTCCGTTATTTCTTGCGCGCTTCCTGCTCGTCCGCTACATTGGCATTGGTGTCTGGAGAATGTTTGACATCCTTTAGACAATACCAAAACCCTGGTTAATTTCACCTAATCAACATGGAATCCGACGCATCTCATACCGCCCAAGGCAGCCTTATCCGTGCCGCCCGGTGGCCCAACAGGAGGTACTTCCCCTTGCGCCGCTCCATGTGGGCCTCCTTTGCTATTCCTCTTCTCCTATCGACATTTGTCGGAACCGTGCTGGTACCGCCTGGGACAAGCCACGCGGCGGCGTTGTCGCCCAACGTCACCCGCCAGGAGTTCACAGTGGCACTGGCGCAGCAGCTTGATCTCCAGCCCGCCGCCTCCGGGCCCCAAGTCTTCTCGGACCTGCCACCGACGAACCCCGCCTACGGGCTGATCATGGCCGCCTACGCGGACGGCTGGATCTCGGGCTACCCGAACCACCTCTTCGAGCCCGAGGCCTCCCTCACCCGCGAGCAGGTGGCCAAGACCGAGATCATCGCGCTGGGGCTTCAGGCCGCCGCCGCCGCCCTCGCGGACAAGACGCCGTCCTACGCGGACGCCGATGTGATCGGCAAGTGGGCCTGGGGCTACGTCAACGAGGCTCAGGCGATCGGCATCCTGCGCGGCTTCTCGACGAGCACCTTCGGCCCGCAGAGCACGTTCACCGAGGCCCAGATCAAGCACGCCGAGGCGCAGATGGCCAGCTACCTCGCCACGACGCCGGTGCGGACCTTTCTCGCGCAGCCGACCGCCGCGGCCGGCACGGCCACCGGCACGACCGCCATCTCGGTGACGCCCTTCTCCACGTCGGACAGTCTGGCCGTCGATGTATCGCCGATCCCGCTCTCGGTGCCCAACTGGGGCTCCTCCCTGCCGTCCGGCGCCGCCCCGTACACTGCGGGCGCCAACCTGACCGCCACGGCAGGGTCCTACGTCGGGGTGTACGAGGTGGGCGCGCAAAATACCGTCTCCGCCTTCTCCCAGCTTGAGGTCACGAGCGCCGAGCTCGCAGAGCCTCCGGCGGGACTCTCCCTTACCGGCCCTGAGGCCGGCACGGCATCAGCCGCGGCCACGACCGGTCCCTTCACGCTGACGCTCGTGGATCAGAATGGCAATCCGGCCCAGGCGCCCGCGGGAGGCGAGACGGTGACGCTCGCCTCGAATTCGGCGGGCAGCTACTCGTTCGCGGCCACGGCGTCCGGCCCCCAGATCTCGAGCCTGACCGTTCCCGCCGGCAGCACGAGCGCCACCTTCTTCTATGGCGACACGGCAGCCGCCTCGCCCGTACTGCTTGCGACGAGCCCGACGCTCGGCAGTACGACGGTCGGGGTGACCATCACGGCGGGCCTGCCTGCGAAGCTCGAGCTTACCGGTCCCTCGAGCGGGCTAAGCGCGGGGAGCGCCACCATCGGGCCTTTCACGCTCGCCCTGACCGACGCCTACGGCAATCCCTCGCCCGCGCCGGTCATCGGCGTGACGGCGACCCTCACATCGACGTCGCCCGGCCCCTACGAATTCTCGTCCACCCTGAACGGCCCGGACATGTCGAGCATAGCGATCCCGCAAGGCGCCACCAGCGCCTCGTTCTACTACGGCGACGCCGCGCAGGGCCAGCCAGCCCTGACCGCCTCGGCGCTTGGCCTCGGGAGTGCCGGTCTCAGCCTCCAGATCGCGAGCACGACGGCCACGCAGCTCACCTTGACGGGCCCCGCGACGGCCTCATCCGGGTCGGCGGCGACGAACGGACCCTTCACCGTCACCCTGGCGGACGCCAGCGGTGACCCCGTACCGGCGCCGGCTTCCGGCGTCACCGTCTCGCTCTATTCCAACTCGAGCGGCATGCACGAGTTCTCCTCCACCCCGTCGGGCGTGTCGGTGGCGACCGTCGTCATACCCTCCGGCAGCTCGAGCGCCACGTTCTATTACGGCGACACCGAGCCCGGCATCACGGCCCTCTCCGCGACGGCGGAGGGCTACGCCGCGGCGAGCGCCATGCTCGAACTGGCCCAGACGGTGAACCTCCTCGGGCCCGGCCTCGACTCCTTCTCCGCGCAGGCCACCTCGGCCCAGGTGCAGACCTGGTACGCGCAGGGCATGCGCAACATCTTCCTCAACACCTACGCGCCGACATTCACCCAGGAGTACGCCGCAAGCCTGCCCAGCATGGACGTCGTCCTGTTCCAGGGCTACTGGACGTCCGCGTTCACAAGCGAGAGCGGGTCGCAAAGGGCACAGGAGGCAATCAACGCGGCCGAGTCCGTCAACTACCCGAAGGGCGCCTACATCTTCGTCGACGTGGAAAGCACGGGCACGGCCACCGAGCAGCAGATGATCAGCTGGATCAACTCCTGGAGCGCGGCGGTGCAGGCCGCGGGCTACGGTGCCGGCGTCTACTTCGGCGTGCCGCAGCCGGTCACGGCGCAGGATACCGCATCCCTGCTCGCCGACCGCTTCTGGAAGTCCTATTCGGGTACCAGCATCACGCCCGTACCGCGCGGCGTCTGCGTGGTGCAGTCGGGCACGAACAATGCCATGGATACGGATACGTTCACGACGGACAATCTTGGGGAGTATTGCATCGGTGCCGGCATCTAGGCTATGGGTGGCAAGATGGCTCCCCAGCCGGAACGCGGCCCCTCGGGAGGCAAGCCAGTGAAGACGACGGGCATGGCGCTCTGGTCCGTGGCGGGTCTGATGACCGCCGCACTCCTGCTTCAGGGCTGCGGCAGCACCGCCGCGAAACCAAAGGCGACCAACCAGCAGAAGAAGAGCCAGGCCGCGGCCCAGCCGCAGGACTTCCGCGGGCCGCTGCCGGCGCTCGACGCCGTCGAGTTTCTCACGGCAGACCAGGGTTTTGTCGCCGGCCAGGGCATCGTGCTCGAGACGAGCGACGGCGGGCAGAGCTGGACGCGCATCTACGGTGGCAGCCAGACAATCACGTCGCTCGCCTTTGTGGCCACCTCGAGCGGCTATGCGCTGACGTCCGGCGGCCAGGTGCTCGCCTATCGCGGCGCCCAGTGGCAGAGCATATCCGGATTGCCAGGCTCGGCCTCGGCGATCTGGCTCTCGGGGCCGTCCCTCGGCGAGCTCCTGACGACCAAGGGAACGCTCTACCAGGCCGTCGGCACGAGCGGTGGCTGGCAGGCGGAAAGCCTCAAGGGCGTCATCGCGGCATGCTTCCAGGGCAGCAGGGGCTGGGCCGTGACGGGCGGGCTCAAGGCCGCGCCCAAGGTATGGCTGACGGAGAACGGCGGCGCCACCTGGGCCGCCACCTTCAGTCCCGGCCTGACGGCCGCGGGAGACTGGTCTGCGTCGGTCGCGGCGTCCGGCACCACCGCTTGGCTTCTCTTCACATCTGGCTCGGGACAGCTGGAGCACCAGCCGTACGTCGCATACGTCACCCACGACCTCGGCCAGAACTGGCAGGAGGTCCTCGGCGCCGCCCTCTTCGCGCAGCAGGGCATGTACCCGGCGGCGCCCCAAAGCCTTTACGGCCTGCAGGCAGGTCCCCTGGCGGGCGATGCGCTGAACGCCTACTTCGTCTCCTGGCAGCCCGGAAGCCCGAACGACATCCTTGCGATCACCGCGACCGCCGACGGCGGACAGAGCTGGCATCAGATGCCGGTGCAAGGTGTCGCACAGACCGCGACGCCGTACTTCTTCGGACCGCTCGGCTTCGCCGCGCCCTCGGGCGGAACGCTCTGGCTCGTGGGCAGCCGCGCCGGCGCTGGCAGGATGCTCGTATCCCACGATGGCGGACTGACGTGGCAGGCGCCGACCTTCTGAGTCTGGGCTACGCAAGGTGAGTGGGGCCAGGCGGGTAATTCCTGCCCGGCCCCAGGTGTATGCTCATGTCAGGATCTCTACACGGATGAAGGGGCCTGGCCATGCAGAGCACCCCGTCAGCGCGCGACAAGTCCGAGAGAGTCCATGGGCGGGCCCTTGCCCAGGCGACGGACCTCAAAGGCCGCCTGCGTGGCGCAACGGCGCTCCTGGCCCTCTGCATCCTTGCAGGTGTCACATGCGCGCGATGCGGCATCATGCAAAGCGGCGACAAGTTCTACTGGCAGCGCCAGCTCTTTCTGGTCACGACGGAACTTGCACATGGGACGCCCATCTCGTGCGATCTCGGGCACTTGACGTATCGCGGGACGAGGTACGGCGTTTGCCGGTTGCGCACGCACGAGGAGTTCGTCGACTCGCGCACGATCGTGCTGCATGCGGGCTATGGGTACCTGCTCGCATGGAGGTTCGGGGTGCACTGATCTCTTTGGTACACGGAGGAGTCGCGAGCGAAAGGTGATGTCCAGAGCGGGATGTAAAACGGTTGTGGGTCCAGGCTGGGATGAAATTGCTTGGAGAGAGTTCCCCGGCGTGCGGCTCAGTCCTGGGCGCTTCCTGGGGAATCCCTCGGTGTGTGCGACTTCTGCTCACAGATGCTTCCTTTCGACCACTGGTCGCCGTCGAAGTCGACGCAAGGTCCCACCGCTCAGCCGAAGTTGCGGCGTCCGACGATCTCAAGAATCGGATGCTCCACCTCGCTGGTGTGACTCTCCTGCGCCTGCTCGTGGGCACCGGCTGGAACGAGGTGCTGAAAGACTGGCGGGAGAGCCGTAGGACGTAGCGCGACATGGCTTTCACTGTGCGCCGGCGGTCGACTGCGGATGTTTTCCCGAACGCTACGAGCGAGTGCTTGAGTCGCAAATAACCTCGGAGACGGATTGCAGTCCAGAACCTCCAGCGGTGCGCGACAACCCGACGCTTCGCACCATACCAGAGAGCACGGCGCAGGAGGTGTCCTAGGCGGCTGATCTAGACCGATCTAGACCTCAACCCCGAGCGGCGCGCCGACGTGGCGGCAGCGCTCTGCACCTGCCTGATGAGAGTGGTTCCAGGCTCATACGCCAACCTCACCGGATCGCTCTCGACCGCCAAGGCGGACCCGTACTCCGATATCGACATCCTCTGGGAAGTGCCGGCGGGCAGCCTGCCCTCTGCTGCCGCGATTGCCCCGGAGGCGCTCGGCTTCGGCGCTCCCTCGGGCGGCACGCTCTGGCTCGTGGGCAGCCGAGCCGGTGCCGGCCGGATGCTCGTGTCCCACGACGGCGGGTTGACGTGGCAGGCGCCGACTTTCTGAGTCAGGGCTCCTCAAGGCGAAACGGGGCCGGGCGGGTCATCCTGCCCGGCCCCAGGTGTATGCTCGTCTCGACATCCGTGCGAGAACTCCGGTTCATCTGCGGCCCAGCGCAAGCTCCCCTCCCGATTGGCCCCGCATGCGGTCGCGAATGTTACACTTCTTACAATGCCAACACGAGTTTTGGGGTCTTGTGAGAGAGGGTGAAAGGCTTGATCAACCCGTTTAGTCCGTTTTTTCCAGCCGAAGGCGACATATTTGCCAGCCGATCGCGCGAGCAGGCGTTATTTCGGGAGGGCTTGGAGCAAGGGCTGTCTCCCCAGGGGCCTGGGCCGTGGAACGTCGCGCTCGTCGGCCCGTGGGGCATCGGCAAGACCAGCCTTCTCCGACGCTTTGTCCGCATCGTTCGCGAGTTTGAATCGCCTGTACTGCCTGTTGCACTGACAGTCACGCCGTCTGTGGCCGCTAAGCTGGCCTCAGAGATGTTGAAGAGGGTAAAGGACGAAATTGACGCCGTCCAGGCCACTCCCCGTTGGCCGCAACGGCTGGTCGAGGAACTCGGCAAGTGGGAACCGACCATTGGCTGGGGGCCAGTGCAGGCAACTAGACGCCCACGGCCTACAGATCCAGATCCCGATCTCTACCGAGAGCTACGGCGACTGTGGCAGGGATACCTGAACGGGCGAGTGCCGGGGTTGGTGTTCTTCCTCGACGACGCCAACGCACTTCTCTCGAAGGATCCAGAGGCACTGATGTCTCTGCGCGGTGTATTTCAAGATCTGCAAGGAGATGGAGCGCGATATCCTCTCGTCATCACGGGACCTGAGGGCATGCTCACGACTGCCCGGGACGCTTCTGAGCCAGTGACGCGTTTTTTCGAACGCATACCAGTCCGGCCGTTTACCCTGTCTGATGCGACGGATGCCATCCGCGACCCGATGCGAGCAGTTGGCCTCCCGATGGAAGTAACGGATGCGGCGGCAATAGAGGACATCTGGGAGAAGACGGGTG
Source organism: Bacillota bacterium (assembly GCA_021786135.1). GTDB lineage: Bacteria > Bacillota > Sulfobacillia > JAJZYS01 > JAJYTV01 > JAJZQO01. The sequence goes on along the minus strand of JAJYNV010000237.1, from coordinate 18,741 downwards.
GCCATGGATTCTTCATTGCGTTCGCCATGCGGGACATAGTGCGGGAAGCGATGATCCGCCACGTTGCCGAAATCGATCGAGACTTTGTCGAGAACCTATGGCCGTCGATCGCTGAGCATTTGGCAAAAGAGCGCTTCGAATCCGACTGGGCGGCGGCCAGTCCAGCCGAACAGAAGATCCTGAGGACAATCGCCGACGATCCAGACGGACCGCTTAGCCGAAAAATCGGCAAGTCTGGATACGCCTTGCTTGGACGCATGACCGTCAAGGGCCTTGTGATGCGCACAAAGCGCGGCGACTACAGTCTTTATCACCCGTTGTTCCAGGCATTTGTCCGCGAACAGGAAGTGCCAGGTGACGCGGAGGCGTGAGATCTAAGCGATCTCACGGAAGTCAAACATGCGCTCGACATACAGCCCGGCTGCCCCGAGCAGCCTCGGAAGAGAGGAAAGCCATGCCCCTGCGACGACCAGCGGAAGCGACAACTGCGCCGCCCGGTGCAGGCCCGCCACAGGCGCGAACATCGTCTCCGGAGCGCGGCCCTGGACTTCGTCCATCCAGCTAGCCTCGGCGTGCTCCGATGTCGAATCGCGCCTCGCCACACTGACCGCGGACGGTGGGCAGAGTTGGCAGCAGCTGCCGGTGCAGGGTGTGGCGCAGGCCGCGACGCCGTACTTCTTCGGACCGCTCGGCTTCTCCGCGCCCTCGGGCGGAACGCTCTGGCTCGTGGGCAGCCGCGCCATCGCCGGCAGGATGCTCGTATCCCACGATGGCGGACTGACGTGGCAGGCGCCGACCTTCTGAGTCTGGGCTGCGCAAGGTGGGTGGGGCCGGGCGGGTAATGCCTCCCGGCCTCAGTTGCATGCTCGTTTCGAGAGAGGATCTGGCCATGCGCAGCATCGTCCCGTCCCGCGGCAGGTGCGAGACGATTCAGAAGCAGGTCTTTCGCAAGGCGACAGATTGAAACGGCGAAGGAACGGCACATGGATGTGCAGTTCGAGCTGGCTGTGCCGTCTGGGATCGTAACGATGGTCGAGGCCTTCTTCACGTCGATGCGGCTGCAGGAAGTTTTGGACGAGATGCTGCCGTACGACGAGGAACAGTGCAAGCTGACGCCGGGGCAGCGGCTGCTCGGACTGATGCTTTGCGTGTTCGGCGGCCGGGAGGCGCTCTATCGGGTCAAGGAGTTCTATTAGGGCCACAACCTGAAGCGGCTGTTCGGTCCAGATGTCGCCGCGGGTGACGTCAATGACGACGCACTGGGCCGGGCTCTCGACAAGCTGAAAGCGGCGTTAGAGGTATGCGAGCGTGTCGCCAAAGTCGAAGATCACGGCTCGCAGCAGGGGTACTCGCCCCTTTTATGGTACGGTGGTCTCTCGTGCCGCATCGCTGGCCACCTTGACCCTGGGGCCGGTGTCAGGGCGACGTGATGTAGAGATGAAAGCCGCGAGGGAGCAGCCACTTCTGGGCAATCCTGTACATCTGTAGCGTGATTGGGGCATGCCCGCCCGGGAGGAAGTGCAAGGTTGTGTCGACTCCCGCCGCCCGCAGGTCCCCGTAGAGCGCACGCACAAGTGAAGGCGGGATGATCGGGTCCTTCCCCCCGCCGATGATCAGAACCGGCACCCGGACCTCTTTGAACTGTACCGAGTTCATGGGGGCGAGCGTGGCGTTGAAGTCTGGACTGTAGGCCCACGCCACTTCGTCCAAGAGCTTCAAGTCGTCCATGTCGAGATGGATCATGCCGACCTGGCTGGTCCACGCGTCGAACGCAAGGGTACCGGGCCAGGGGCTGTCGAGCACGGCGGCCCGCACCTGCGGATCGTGTTGCGCCAGGGCCAGGGCAACGAAGCCGCCGAGCGAGAAGCCGAAGACGTACGTGGCGTTCGACTTGACCTGCAGCCCTTTGACATGGGAGAGCGCCTTAAGGCCATCGGCTGCATCAACCATGCAGTCGTACGGGCTGCCTATATCGCCGTTGCTCGGCCCGTAGCCTCCGTAGTTCGGGACGAACACGATGGAGTCGGCGTTTGCGGACTCTGCGGCCATCACTGGCGTGTAGACTGGGTAGCCGTGGTAGTGGGAGTCCAAGGGAATGACTTCACCGCCATGCAGGTAGACAAGGACGGGAAAGGGCCCCTTTCCCGGCGGCACGTCCAGATACCCTTGCACGTCAAGTCCCCGGCTCCAGTAGCGGATGCTGTACATGCGCTGGCCGCGCGGCATGTACGATTTGTACTTGGCTTGTGGGAGGGCGCGCAGGGAGATCGGATACCCGTCTACTTTAGCCCACGGAGCCTGCTCGACCACAAGGCCCGTGCCCGTCCTCGAAAGTGCGGCCGAGCACCCTGCACCGCCAACCAGCACTCCTGCAACCAGGGCAATTCCGAGGAGCCGCGACCGTTCCATCCCACCACCTCGCAGCAGCGGCGCCCGAAGGCACTGTTGCAAATTTAGGGTATAAATGACTATTCTTCCTTGGAATCTCGAAGACCTCCCGATAACCAGCCTAGGGTACTGGCTCCTCGACCACACCGTCGAGGAGGTGGAGGAGCGGCACTACGGTCACCGTGGCCGGGCCCGCAAGGATGAGCAGCCCAGGGTGGAACGCTACTTCCGTCTCGTGATCAAGCCCAGTAAGTGCTGCATAATGGCTATGCGTATTTGATCGCGTGGAGATTCGGAGTGCACTGAACTGTTTCGTAACCAGGGAAACCGCGAGCGCCGCCTAAGATGGCGGCGCTCGACTGTTCACGCGTTTTGAGTCGCATGTAGGCTCCTTGCCCTGGCCGCTCTTCTAGCTGCGCTCCATGGCGCCCTTGAGGTTAGTGCTGTGGGGCAGACCGCCGCGCAGTTCCGGATGGAGATAGGTGCGGATCGGACCCATGGCGATCCCGACTTCGCCGAAGCCTGTCGCGATCAGCTTCACCTTGCCCGGATAGGCGGCGATGTCGCCAGCAGCGTAGACACCCGGAAGATTGGTGGCCATGGTGGCAGGGTCGACCGCGACGGCATGCGCACCCTGGAACGTGAGCCCCCACTCCTTGAGCGGGCCGAGCTGCGCGTGAAAGCCGAGACCTGACACGATGGCCTGGGCCTCCAGCGTCTCCTGCAGGCCGTCCGCGAGATGCTCGAGCACCGCGTGGCTCAGGGATCCGTCGCCCATAGCGCCCCTGAGTTCGCAGGACGTCCTGAGGTGCACCTGCGGCAGCTGGCGTATGCGGTCGAGGCTGCCCGGCTGTGCGCGGAACTCGTCGCGCCGGTGGACGAGATAGACCCTGCGGGCGTGCTGGGCGATCTCCCAGGTCCAGTCGAGGGCGGTGTCGCCGCCGCCGACCACCACGACATCCTTGCCGCGGAACTCTCTCAGCGCTGGCGGGATGTAGTAGACGCCGCGACCTTCGAAGGACTCGAGTCCCTCGGCCGGAAGCCGGCGCGGCAGGAAGGCGCCGAGCCCTGCCGTGACCAGGATCGCCCGTGCCGCGAGTTCCCCTTGCGACGTGACGAGGACGTGCCCGCCGCCCTCCTGCGCCTCGAGCGACTGGGCCGTCACGCCGAGCCGGAGCGCCGGTCGGTAATGCATGGCCTGGGCGATCAGCGCGTCGGCAAGATCGGCGGCCGTGATCGATGTAAAGCCGGCGACATCGAAGATGCGCTTCTCGGGATAGAGCGCCGTGAGCTGGCCGCCAAGCTGCGGCAGACTCTCGACGATAGCCGTTTCGATGCCATGGAGGCCGGCCATGGCCGCCGCGAAGAGACCGACCGGCCCCCCGCCGACAATCAGGAGATCGTAGGCTTCCACAGACACCCCTCCTTGCGTGCTGTTGCGGGAACATGCCTGCTGCAGGGCCACAGGCTGGCACAGGTATACCGGCAACGGTATCAGCGACCAACCCCTGCGTCAACGCGGCACACGTGAAACTTTGCTGAAGGTACCCCCCACGCCGACACGAATCCGCCGGTACAGCACGGCACCTCTATGGTTGCCAGCAGCCTGCCCTGGCAGGCGTGGGACAAGTGCCGTTCACCTCGCGAGGCGCCCGAAAGACTTTTTCGGATCCGAAAAGCGGCCTTTCAGGTCTGGTTCGGGCGAAGCGTGCCGATTGCGCCTTGCCGGTTTCGTCCAAGACTACCTCCGGGGGAGGGTGGTCTCGTGGCGGCCGGCAAGGGTCGGCATCGGATGCGGCAGGCCTTTGGCGGCCTGCGTTACCTCTTGGCCGCATTGACGCTTTTTGTCGGGCTCTTCCTCACGGCAGGGCTTGGCGCATTCGTCATGCCACTGCCGGCTTCGGCCACCATCGCCCCGACCCTCGTCTACGACCAAGCCTCGCAGCTGATCGGTGCGCTGTCACCTGAGAGCCGCCTGCCGGTCTCCTACAGCCAGCTGCCCCCGGACCTCAGGGACGCCATCGTCGCGACCGAGGACAAGACGTTCTGGACCAACATCGGCGTCAACCCGGGCTCGCTCCTGCGCGCCGCCCTCGTGGACCTCACGCACGGCACCGTCGTCGAGGGCGGCTCCACCCTGACGCAGCAACTCGCGAAGAACCTCTTCCTGACGCAGGAGCGCACGCTCTCGCGCAAGTTCGCGGAGGTCTTCCTCGCCCTGCGCCTGACGGCGACATTCCCGAAGCGCGACATCCTCACCATGTACTTCAACAGCGTCTACTTCGGCGAGGGAGCCTGGGGCATCGGCGAGGCGGCTCGCACCTACTTCGGCATCCCCGTCTCGCAGCTCGACCTTGCGCAGTCTGCGCTCCTGGCCGGCCTCGCGGCGGCGCCGAGCGCCTACGACCCCTACCACTACCCCGCCCTGGCGCGCTCACGCCGTTCCTGGGTGCTGCACCGCATGCAGGACATGGGCTATATCACCAAGGCTGAGGCCCAGGCGGCGGCGAACGCCCCGCTCGACCTCGCGTCCTCGGCGAATTCCGCTCCCATCGCCCCCTATGCCTACGAGGCGGCGCTCGAGGAGCTCCAGGCGAAGGATCCCAGCCTGGCCCAGGATCTCCCGCTCGGCGGCTACAAGATCTACACCACGTTGAACATGCACGACCAGCTCGCGGCCGACCAGGCGATGGCGAACGCCATGCCCGCGGCAGACGGCACGTGGCAGGGCGCCCCGGAGCCGGAAGGCGCCCTCATCTCCCTCGACCCCCGCACGGGCGGCGTGGTAGCGCTCGTAGGCGGGCGCGACGCGCAGACCGCTCCGTTCGACCGGGCGATCGACGCCTACCGCCAGGTGGGGTCCACGTTCAAGCCGTTCCTCTACGCGACGCTGATCGACACGAAGCACTACACGGCCGCCTCGATCATGAGTGACAGCCCGGTTTCCTTCGTCGGCGTCGACGGCCAGCGCTACCGGCCCACCAACGCCGGCGCAGAGGTGGCGGGCCCACTGCCGGTGCGGCACGCACTCGCCATCTCGGACAACGTCATCGCGATCAAGTGGGCGGATATCCTGGGCCCGCCCGCGATCATCAAGACCGCGGAGGCCTTCGGCATCCCCGGCCCCCTGCCGGACAACCTCACCATCGCGCTCGGTTCCGCCTCGCTCTCGCCGATCGAGCTCGCCCAGGCCTATCAGGCCTTCGCCGACGGTGGCGTCTGGCATGACGCCCACATCGTCACGAAGGTCCTCGGGCCGTCCGGACGCGTCGTCTACCGCGCGAAGGTGACGGCGCACCGCGCCGTCTCGCCGCAGGTGGCGTTCATCATGACGAAGCTGATGGAGGCCGTGTTCAACCCGGGCGGCACCGGCTATGGACTCGCCCAGAACCTGAGCTTCCCGGTGGCCGGCAAGACGGGCACGACGAACAATCTCTACGACGGCTGGTTCGCGGGCTACTCCTCACGCCTCGTCACGGTGGTCTGGGTGGGCAACGACCAACCCGGTAGACCGCTCTCCGGTCAGGGCGCCTCGACGGCAGGTCCGGTGTGGGCCGATTACATGGGCCTCGCCGAGAACCAGAATCCGCCGCCGGACTTCTCGCGTCCACCCGGCGTCGTGAGCACGCCCATGTCGACCCTCGACGGTATGCTGCCGAACGCCACCACGCCGTCCTACTACGAGTGGTTCCTCAGGGGCACCCAACCCAAGGCCGTCTCGCCCATCCAGTACACCGGGCCCTGGACGCTCTGGCCCAAGAACCCCGGCACCTGGTACTACGCCTACCACGGGCCGCAGGGCCATAGTCCCCTCTGGGTGAAACTGATGGGCTTCCCCGCTGGTGCGGGCGGAGGCTGACCCGCAGGCTCCGGCCACCTCTATGGCCACGAGCCCACCGTGAAGCGGAGCGCTCGCCCAAACATCCGCTTGACACGAAGCCCCCGCGCATGAGGTCTCCACAAATGACCTTGCAAGCGTCAACAGCCGCCAGCCCTCAAGGCGCCAGTGGCCGCACGATGTCCGAACGAACCATCTGCGAAACAGCGGATAAATGATGCCGCATATGACGCCAGGCAGCAGGGTCTGAGCGAGTCGCTGCGCCTCGCAGCCACGGGAACTGAGAACACCGCACAGTGACCGTGGGAGAACGTGGTAGGATAGGCCACAGGCGAGGGGGTGGGCGGTTGGACACCGGACAGTCGCGACGGCAGGCGCCACCGAACCGGGAGGAGATCTGCGGCGCCCTGTCCCGATACTTTGGCCACCAGAGCGACATCGCTGCCGCGTACCTCTTCGGATCGCGTGCCCGTGGCGACGAGCGCAGAGACAGCGACATCGACGTCGGTCTCTTCTTCATGGAAAGCTTTGCAAGGGATCCTGCCTACGTCCTGGAGAGACGAGCGACCATCGCCTCGGAGATCGAGGAGATCTTCGCATTGCCGGTCGACGTGACCGATCTCGACCGCGTGTCCCCGCTTGTCTTCCATGTGCTCTTTGCCGATGCTCGACTCGTCTTCGACGCGGACCCGGATCGCCGCATGTTGGCGATACTCCGGCAGGACAAGCTCTACCAGGACGAGCTTGGCCTTATGAGAGAACGCATGGAGTACGTGAGGAGGCGGCTCGGATGACTGCGATGGAAGGCAAGTTGAACCTTCTCGTGGCAGAACTGGATCTCCTGGAGGCCAATCGACCGCAGAACTTCGCACAGCTCGCGGAGCAGCCCATGCTGCAGCGTGGCCTCATCAAGACCATCGAAAACGCCATAGAGTACTGCCTCGACCTGGGGAGAATGCTCATTCGTCTAAACGGCTGGGAGACTCCAGAGCGCTATCGCGATATCGTCACCACCCTGACGGCACATGGCGTCCTGCCGGCGGACAAGCTCAACACCTTCTACAGTATTGTGGGCTTTCGCAACCTTGCTGTGCACAACTACGAGAAGATGGACGTCGAAGCAGTCTACAGTATCGTCACGAAGCACGTCGAAGATCTTCGCCTGTTTGGCCGTGCGGTTGCAGCGGCGGCTTCAAAGCCGGAGCAGAGCTCGTAGTCGGGCAGTGCAGTGGCACGGAGCCGGGCCTGAGGCTCCTGGTTGCAGCGCCTGCGGGGCCTGTGACAAGCGGCTGCACCCCTCACCAGGAAACACGCCACATGACAGAGACGAGTGTCACCGTATGATCGCGAAGGACGCCTCCCATGGAGCACCGCGACGGGAAGGTGGCATAGCGCCCCGTCTTGAGCGGCACGTTCATGGTGGTCTAGACGTGCCGGTCTTGGATCAGGCCTCTAAACTGTTAAAAGCTGCTAGGCAATCTCTTGCCCTCAGGTGGAGTGGTGAGGGTTGCGTGCTCAGCTTGTCACGCAGGTAATCGATCTGACGCTGCTCAGGTTCGGTGATGCAAAGGCGTTACCAGCTGGCGGTGGATCGGGTGAGGGCTGCGAAGACGAGCTTGGATGGCGCTGTGCTCGTCGAAGAAGCAGGGATTGCCTTACTGCGCCGCCGTTCCTCCTCGAAACGTCGCCCGGTGACATCGCGCAAGGTGTCCTTGTCGTCGTGAGTTGACAGCAGCTCGGACGGGTGCCAGTTCCTCTTGCCGAACGGAGGAACAAATGTGGAGAATGCAGAAGGTGACCCAAAATGAGGAAACAGGGTGACAGCGGCGAGATGTCCCACGTTAACGCGAACTTTGATTCCGCCGCGATGCCGTTGTTCTGGAAGATCTGTGATATGTTGCACGATGAAGTGGACCCGGCAGAAGAGTCATGGCAACTCCTTTTCGCATCGCCTGGCTACCGTACACTGATCGACAACGAATTTAGCGAGCAGTTCTTCAGGGAGAACTTTGCACTGGCGTTTCAACAGTCCCGCCACGAAGCGCTGCAAGAAGCTCTGACTGGTGCGAGTAAGGGATACTTGCAACATTTGCTCCTGGCCCAGAGCGAACGAGCCAAGGTAGAAGGGCAAGTTCAGTGGTTGTTGGAGACGCCCTTAGATGAGATGGCTCGATCGAAAGCTATGGAGTGGCTACCGAAAGGTACGACGGGAGCATCTCCAACGGTTTACTTCGTGATCTTCGGTCCGGATGCTCGGGGCTACTCGGCGGTTGTTCTCGATGTCGCGTTTACCCTGCAACTCGAAGACCTTAGTGCTGCGTTGGCGCATGAGTACCATCACGTCTATCGCCGACAGCTTGCGGAGCTGCCGGGGAAGGCCCCTGAAGAAGTCAGGGACATCGTGTGGGTTCTAAGTCAGCTTCAGTCAGAAGGCATCGCAGATCAGATAGACAAGCGGAATTGGCCCGAGGGTGGCCCGACAAACGGGGCACCCTCGGGCTACGTGGAGCGGTATGTGCGACATTTTCTGAACTCAGCTGACGTGGTGCAAGCGCTCAGCAATGGTCTCGAAGAATATGCTCGGAACCCGAACAGACGGGCTGAAATTGGTAAACGCCTTCGCAAAGGAGTGCCGCTCGCAGGACACCCGACCGGGGCATATATGGTGCGGATCATCGAGCAGGCCTTTGGCCGGGAAGCCTGCATCGAGACGTTTGCCGACCCCTTCGAATTCACGCGCCTCTACAGCCGGGCAGCGTTGCGAACGACGAAAGAGGCCCCACTTAGTTCTGCCGCATTGCAAGTCATCTCTGAGATAGAGGCAACCTGCGAAACGTGATCGGGCCGCCTTGGCCAGGACGCGAGAGATGAACGTCTCTACCTTAAGCGAGCGTGACTCCGAAGGCGTCCGCAAGACATGCCGTTCGGGTGAGGGCGCCCGGCCTGAGGACCAGAGCGTCGACTTTGAGCCGTCCTCTTGCCACGTGCAAGGCACGCAACGCGGGTCGCCGGGGCAGCCTCAACCGCCCTACCGCCGCGCGTTCACCGTAAAGCTGAGCCCTCGCCCGAACGTCCGCTCGACGCGAAATCCCGCACGCCGGAGGAGCTTCTCCACCTGAGGCAGGGCAAGCGCGTCGGGATCCCCCGCCTGTTCCGTGACCGAGAGCAGGCCGGACGGTTTCAGCACGCGATGGATCTCCTCGAGGCCCCGCTCGGGGTCCGGCAGTTCGCCGAGCACCGCGGCGAGGAAGGCGGCGTCGAAGCTCCCGTCCTCCATCGGCAGCTGCATGGCATCGCCCTGCAGGTAGCGCACGTTGGCCACTCCCAGCCGCTCCAGGCGCTCACGCGCCATGGCGAGCATCTCCGCCTGGATGTCGAGGAGCCAAAGCGTGCCCTGCGGGATGGTCCTCGCGATCGCGACGCTGAAGTAGCCCGGCCCCGGCCCGACCTCGAGCACCTGGGCGTCCTCAGGCAGGTCGAGCCGTCGGGCGAGCGCCCCTGGCGAGAGGATGAGTCCTCGCAGGGGGTGCAGCAGGTGTCGTGCTCGGGTATGGGGCATGGGTCCGCGCGCGTGCTGACTTGTCGGCATTTCTTCGCGCCTCCTCGCGTCCAGTCTGGCCGAGAGGGCCCCGGCGGCGCATTGGCCCTGAGAGCAGTCCTGGTTGAGTCGCTGGAGGACGCAGAAGGACGAGGCTCCCGCCCATGCCGGCCATCCGCCCGGGAGTGTCCTTCCTTCGTCCGCGCGCAAGTGAGCGTCTCCTGCGGTATCATGCGGGCAGAGCGACGCAGTCTGGCCTCCAGCGCGATCGCGCCTGGTTCCAGCGCCTTCGGGCAAGGCATGGTACGCACGCCCATCGGGGACCCGGGCGGACCGAAACGGGGCCTCAGCGAAAGGGAGCATCTCCATGTCAGGAGAAACGAGGTTCGAGCGCTGGTCCTCATCCTATGAGCGGTCGCTCTTGCAGAGCCTGCTCTTCGATCGCGTCCACAGGGCCGTGTTCGCCTCCGCTGGCCGCGTCGAACCACCAGGGGCCATCCTGGACGTGGGCTGCGGCACCGGGCGGCTGCTCAGGGAGGCGCACCTGAGGTGGCCAGAAGCGGACATCGTCGGGGTCGACGCCGCGGCCGGCATGATCGAGCAGGCACGCGGTCTCGCCACCGCGGGCCGCCTCGTGGTCGCCACAGCCGAGGAGCTGCCCCTGCCCTCGGAATCGGTCGACCTCGCGGTGAGCACGATGTCGTTCCACCACTGGACCGACAAGGCGGCGGGCATCCGCGAGATCGTGCGCGTGCTGCGGCCGGGCGGAAACTTCATCCTCGCCGACCATGCGACCCCCCACTGGCTCTTCCTGCTCGGCGCCACTCCGACGCTGAACGCAGAGGAGAGACGGTCGGCGTTCACCTCGTCGGGCCTGACGGTGATGGAGGAGACACCGGTCCTCTCGCGCTACATCCTCCTGACGCGAGGGCAGAAGGCGACCGCGATCTGATCCGCTCGCCCGCGGCTGCCTGGAGCGGGCCCGCCGCCGGCACATTTCACCGACCATCCCCGGGTTTTGCCCCCCAGCCCAGTGTCAGTGTCACCGGCCCTTCGCACGTCGCACGATGCTCGGGTGGCGACGAGCCCCCATGACACCGCAGCGAGGGAGGTCGTCCTGTTGCCGGACATGACCCATACGTTCCTGGACCACATCGACCAGCGCGTGCGCTCCCTGAGGGACGCGCTGCCGTTCTACGATGCCTTGATGGAGGCACTCGGCATGCAGCGGATCACGAACGACGATTCCGCGGAGTGGGCCGGCTATGCCTACGAGGACGCAGATGACGGCGACCCCATTCCCACGCCCTTCTTCGGCCTCATCCCCTCGCCGGGCCACCGCACGGACGAGACCAGGATCGCGTTCGCCGCACCGACCAGGGCCGACGTCGACCGCATCGCGGACGCCGTCCGCCGAGCAGGCGCCAAAGCCGTCGAGGGGCCGGAGATCTGCGCCGAATACAGCCCCCGGTACTACGCCGTCTTCTTCGAAGACCAGGACGGCAACCATTTCGAGGTCTGCTGCCGCCAGGCCGAGGCGTAGAGCAGCGGCGGGAACCGCCGGGCGGGCATCAGCGCCCGCCCAGGGGAAAGGCCCCCGCGGTCCCTTGAGGATCGCGGGGGCCTTGATCTCCAGGGGCCGGCCGCTCGAAGGCGCTACCAGCGCAGGAGCGTCGCTCCCCAGGTGAGGCCGGTACCGAACGCCACCATCAGGACGGTGTCGCCGGGCTTCAGCCTGCCGTTCTGCCTCGCCTCGGTGAGCGCCAGGGGAATCGAGGCCGAGGACGTGTTGCCGTAGCGCTGCACGTTCGTATAGACCTTTTCCATCGGCACGCCGAGCTGCTCCGCGATGTATGTGATGATGCGCAGGTTGGCCTGGTGGGGCACCAGGAGGTCGATGTCGTCGAGCCCGAGACCCGAGTCGTCGAGCACCTGCTTCGCGATCGCGGCCATGTTGCGCGTCGCGTGCTTGAACGTCTCGCGCCCGTTCATCTTGAAGTAGTGCATGCGCTCGTCCACGGTTCGGTGGCTCGCGGGGTTGCGCGATCCGCCGCCCGGGATGTAGAGGAGGTCGGCCTTCGTGCCGTCGCTCGCGATGCGGGTGGCGAGGATGCCGTGGTCGCTTCCCTCGGCTGGGCCCAGCACAACGGCGCCGGCCGAGTCGCCCAGGAGGACGCAGGTGGCGCGGTCGGTCCAGTCGAGGGTGCGCGACAGCACCTCGCCACCGATCAGGAGCACGCGCTTGTAGGAACCGGCGCGAATGAGGCCCTGGATGAGATTGAGGCCATAGAGAAAGCCGGTGCAGCCCGCGGCGATGTCGAGGGCGGCGGCGTTCTTGAGCCCGAGGTTCGCCTGGACGAAGCAGGCCGTCGCCGGGAAGGGCATGTCGCCCGTGACGGAGGCGCAGATCAGCAGGTCGATGTCTTTGGGCTCGAGGCCGGCGTCGGCGATGGCTCTCCGGCCCGCCTGGGTGGCGAGATCCGAGGAGGCCTCGTCATCGGCCGCGATGTGGCGCTCCGAAATGCCCGTGCGTTCGATGATCCAGTCATCGCTCGTGTCGACCATCTTCTCAAGGTCGTGGTTGGTCAGGACCTTCTCGGGCGAGTAGGCTCCGATCCCGAGAATGCGCGCGCGTGTAGCTTCCATGTCAGACGGCACCTCCTGAGTCGGATTCGCCCGGCAGGAAGCGGGCGGCGAGGATGCGGGCGAGAGAGGCGAGCACGAGTCCTATGATCGCGCCGGCCAGCACATCGCTGGGCCAGTGGGCACCCAGGTAGAGCCGGGACCATGCGACGGCCGCCGCGTAGATGTAGCCGAGTGCCGCGCCCCGCCTGCCCTGCCGGCCCCAGACCGCGGCGCCGGCGAAGGCTGCGGCGCTGTGCCCGGAAGGGAAGGAGGCGCCTCCCGGCACCGGGCCGAGCAGGATGCCGCGGCCTAGCACCAGGAACGGGCGCGGGCGTCCGACGATGGGCTTGAGGGCAAGGTCCACCACCACCAGGACGAGCAGCAGCGCGAAGAGGATCGTGATCCCGAGTTTGCGGCTCTCTCCCCGGCGCAAGGTCTGCCACGCTCCGAGGACGAGCCAGACGCCACCGAAGGAGCCGATCCAGCTGAGACCCATCGCCAGGGGGAAGAGTCCGTGCGGCTGGCCTGCGAAGAAGCGCAGGATCGCGATGTCCCACGACATCAACGCAGGTGCCAGGGCGTCTTGAGCACCGCCTGGCCCTGGGCGGCGGTCAGGTCGCCCGCGGCCTCCATGGCCGCCACCACCTGAGCCTGCCGCGCCGCGGCGGCCTTGGGATTCGCCATCGGATCGTAGTAGCTCGGCGCCTGAGGCAGGCCCGCGAGGAGCGTGCTCTGGGCCAGGGTGAGCTGTGCCGGAGTGCGGCCGAAATAGGTCTCTGATGCTGCGAAGATGCCGTAGGCCCCATGGCCGAGGTAGACCTGGTTCAGGTAGAGGGCAAGGATTTCGCGCTTCGGATCGAGTTGGGTCAGAGCGATCGCCAGAACCATCTCCTCGAGCTTGCGCGGAATCGTCTTGCGGTCGGTGAGGAGCTGGTCGCGCACCAGCTGCTGGGTCAGGGTGGAGCCGCCCTCGACGAACTGGCCGGAGGAGAGGTCGACCAGCACGGAACGAGCGATACCCTCGAAACTCACCCCTATGTTGGTCCAGAAGCTCCGGTCCTCGGTGGCTAGCAGGGCCTCGACGAGGCTCGGCGCCACATCGCGGACCGGCACCCACCTGCTGTGGTGCAGCAGGAGCTCCTGGCGCACTCTCGCCGGCAGGGCTCTGAGGTCTGGCAGGCGGACGTAGGCGTAGGCGCCCCCGGCGCCCAAGGCAACCAGGGCGGCGAAGGCCAGTGTGAAGAGGATCGAAAGCCCCTTCCTCAGTCCACCTACTTTACGCCTCTGCGTGGGCGCCGCGATGGCTTCCACCCCCCAAGCTGCACGAGGGCATTGACCGGACCTCTGAAGAGGCCCTGCGCCAGCAGCACGGCGACCGCCGAACTGACGCCCAGGATCAGGGCTCCCATCTCGTCGCTCGGGAAGTAGAGCCCGGCGATCATCTGGCCGAGCGCTGCTAGGGCGGCGTAGAGGAAGCCGGGCACCACCCAGTCTTCGCCTGCAGGCCAGAGCCCCGCCGCCGTGCCGAACAGGAAGGCCCCCAGGCGCGCCGGGAACGCCGAGGAGGCGGGCATCGGCACGAGGGCACGCACCAGTCCGCCGGTGGCGGCGGGGGGGCGCGCGATCGGGAACGAGCTCGACACCACGATGGCGAGCAGGTAGGCGACCGCCCCCGCGATCAGCGCGTGGACGACTGCCCTGCGCACCTCGACACTTCGCCGCGGCCAGAGGACAAAAACGGCGAGCAGCAACAGCACGGCGCCGAGACCGGCCCAGCGGGCCACCATGATAGCCGCCGGGCCCAGTCCCAGCGTTACGGCCTCGGCCTGCAGCCAGTGCAATGGGTAGATTTCAACGCCCAAGTGCTATCACCTGCTCATAAGGAAACGTTTGCGGTCAGGAGGGCTGGCCGAGGAGTTCAAGATCCGAGAGGGTGGGAAGAGCCGTCTGCGCACCTCGCCGCTGCGTCGCCGCCGCCCCGGCGGACGCGGCGAATGCCGCGGCCGCGAAAGGATCGCGGCCCTGGCAGACGGCATAGGCGAGGGCGCCGAGGAACGCGTCGCCGGCACCGGTCGTGTCAACGGGTGTGACCCTGGGAGCACCGACCTGTCGCTCCTCCTGCCGCGTCAGGACAAGAGCCCCCTCCGCACCAAGCGTGATGCAAACGACCTCGGGCCCCTGGGCCAGGAGCCGGCGGCCGGCCTCCCTGGGGTCCGCGCTGCCCGTCAGGATCTCCGCCTCGATGCGGTTCGGCACGACCCAGTGCGCAAGCGCCAGGAGTTCCCCGAGGTCCCGCTGCGGTGGGGACGGGTTCAAGAGCACCCGGGCACCAGCGGCACGCGCCCTGCGTGCGGCGGCGAGCGCCGCGGATCGGGGCACCTCGAGCTGCAGCAGGAGGACCTTGGAGAGGAACACGCCGTCCGGCAGCGCGAGGACGCGCTCGGCCGAAAGCTCATGGTTTGCCCCCTGCGCGACGGTGATCGCGTTCTCCCCGTCGGGCGTCAGGGAGATCGCCGCCATACCGCTCATGCCCTCCACCGCCTCGACGGTATCGGTCAGGACGTCTTCGCGCTCGAGGCCCCGCCGCAGAGCCGCGCCAACCGCGTCATCGCCGACGAGGCCGGCCATGCGCACCTCGAGCCCGAGACGGCGCGCCGCGACCGCCTGGTTCGCCCCCTTGCCGCCGGGGAGGAGCTCCGCGCGGCGGGCGAGGACCGTCTCCCCAGGCGCGGGCGGTGCCGCTACCTCGAGAATGAGGTCCATGTTGATGCTGCCGACGACGAGCACGTCGCTCCGCTCAGGCATCCTCGAGGCCCCCTGTCTGCGTGCCGCTTTCCTTCGTCCGCTCGACGGTGCGGAAGTAGGCGGCGAGACTCCGCCCTTCGCCCTGTGTGACGCGCAGGTAGGCCTGGCGCAGAGGGTCTAGGTGCAGGGTGGCCACATCGAGCATGGGCTTGCCGTCCTCCTCGATCCACCTGGCGCCCAGGCGCCGCGCCATCGTCTCGCCGAGGTAGGCGCCGATCACTTCGGCGAGCATCTCGGGTTCCGCCGGCTCCTTGGCGACGTCGCGGCTGATGAGCCGGTCGAGTTCCTCGAGCGACGACAGGGAGAAGTCCAGGAGGCCGCCGTCCGCTTCGCGTGCGGCACGCACCTGGATGAAGGCGAGTCCCTTCATGCGGTCTGCGATATCCAAAGCGTTCCCCCGCCTGGCCCATCTGCCAAGAAAGTCCTCCCGGGCCCACGATTGCCCGAGTGCCCCCATCGTATCCACTCGACGTGACAGCGGCAACCTCACGTGAACCGAGATCTGCCTCCGCGCAGAAGCGCGCGAGGAAATGCGGCCCTCGCCGCACTAACGCAATGTAACCGGTGCGGAGGCTCTCGAGATCAAGCTGGTCATGAAACGGGCGGCCTGCCTAAAGGGCAGGTGGCGAGGTTCCGTCCCAAAAATCTAGGAGCTTGAGTGCCTCTCACCCATTCCCTTTGCTAGTTGCAGTTGGAAGCCATAACCTGACAGGGGGGTGCGAGGAGGTTCCGCATGGATCGGGACGGCTTTTACGTCACGGAGCGTGAACCGCGCATATTCGTGGAACGCTTCGTCCCAGGTGAAGGCGAACCGCAGGCGACTGTTCTCTGCTTACCCGGCATCGGGAATTACGGCTGGTATTTCACACCTTTGGCTCGCTATCTCAATGCGCGCGGAATATCCGTTCATGCGGTGGACTATCGAGGAACCGGCCTGTCGCGAGGAACGCGCTGGGACGTTCCGTCTCTCGAGGTCTGGTGTGGGGACGTTGCAGCGGCTCTGGGCGCACTTCCGTCCCGTGCCCCGGCATTTCTGCTGGGACACAGCATCGGCGCGGCACTGGCCATACAGGCGATTGTGCCCTTACAGTCCAAAGTCGTGGGCCTAGTGGTCGTTGCGCCAGCGATGTCGGTCGACTCCAAGCCGATTCCGTGGGTGAACTACCTGCTGTTTCCTATCGCGAGTGTGCTATCGAGTCGCCCGATGCTCAGAATTCCTATACCAACCTGTGAAGAGATGGTCGGAAACCATGCCGACAAGGAACTTGCGCAAGCTTTGCAGGTCGAACCGTATAGACTTGCGCATATGACCTCAAGATGCGGCATGACGATCAACACGATCCGTACGCGCGAAGCAGCGAGAAGTGCAGCGATACGTACCACCCTGCCGGTGGCGGTGGTGTGCGGCGAGAACGATGCCGCTCTCGATGGAGCCATCCAGTACCATGACGCGCTGGGGTCGGCAGACAAAACACTCATCGTATTGCCCCGCCAACACCACCACCTGCTCAGGAGCCCTCAGCAGACCGAGGTGTTCCGAGAGATTGCAGCCTGGCTCGAACTTCATATACACGGCTAGCCTGCTCAGCTCCCGCCAATGCCCGCTGGTGCCGGCGTCGTCTCAGGTTCCCCAGAAGACAGGGAAAGCAGATCATCCTTCACGCCACCAACCACGCCTGGTGCGCTTCCTCGATGATCTCGCCTGCTGCGAGTCTATGTTCAGGTCCGCCTCGTGGTCCTGAGGACGATGGCCGTAGTAGCCAGGGCCTCAGCCACCCCAGCAGTGGAAAACGACCCTGCGCATCGATGGGTGCGCCAACACCGAATCTCGGGCGAACTCGGGGGTGTTGAGTGCGGTGGTCGCTCTCGGGTATGGCGGCGAGTTTCGCATCCGCGCGCAGCTCGTGCGCAGCAGGAATCTCCCTCTTTGTACAGAACACCTGTTCTCTACCGGTGTGGTCCGTGTTGTGGAGGTTGGTGAGGTAGTGAAGAGAATTGTCATTCCCCCTTATGACAGGTTCAACCTATCAACGTTCGTAGTTCACAACGATACGGTATATATTGGCCATTTTGGAGGCTTTGAAGATGAGCAAGGGAACACGTTAGGAACGGTGGAAGAGCAATTCGAACAAACGCTTGGTAACTTGCAACGGGCTTTAAGGGAGATCGATTTAGGCCTGGAGAACATGGTTAGAGTTACGGTAATGCTTAGGAGTATTGATGACTTCACGAAGATGGATGAAGTGTGGGTTCGATACTTCACAGAGGCCGCCTATCCAGTCAGAACTACGATTACCACCGATTTTGTGGATGAGTGCTGTCTAGTGCAAATTGATGGGGTTGCCTGCTTCTAAGATGCTCCATGACGAAGCCCTCGCGCGTCTCGCGCGGAGCCTGCGTTTTTCTGAAGCGAGCGCTACAGTGGCACAGCCTGAAGGAGCCTACCGGCCGCGGGACCGCAAAGCCTCTCTAGGACCTCCTCGAAGCAGCATCGCGCGCATTTCTTCGCCTGGAGATAGGAGGCCCGGATCTTGCCGCAGTCGCCTGCCGATCCACCGTCCGCCGCCCTCCTGACCGCTCTCGGCCTGCCAGAGGGCGCAACCGCCACCCGGGCTCCGGGCGGCTCGGACGCGCCCGTGTGGCGCCTCGACGCCGCGGGCCTCCGGTACGCCCTGCGCCTGCGGCCGGCGTTCGCCGCTCCCGCCACGCTGCGCGAGGTCGCGGCCATGCAGGCTGCCGGGCTTGGCGGTCTGCCCGTACCCGAAGTCTTGCGCGCCGAGACGATCGACGATGTCTCCTGTCTCCTGACCACCTGGTCTCCCGGCGAGACGCTCGCCGCAGCCCTGCTCGAACATGGGGCAGATCCTGTCCCACTCGGTGCCGCCTGTGGGCGCCTCATGGCACAGCTGCATCGGCTCGCAGCGCCGGCTGTCCTGACGGCGAGCGCCGGCTGGCTGCGGTCGACGGCGAAGGAGGCGCGCCTGCTGGCCGGTGTGCCCGACATTGAACGCTCCCATCTGCTGCACCTAGACTTCCACCCGCTCAATATCCTGACGGACGGGCGAGAGGTCACCGGAGTCATAGACTGGGTCAACGCCGGTGCCGGAGATCCCCGTCAGGATCTTGCGCGCACTTTGGCCATCCTGCGCCTCGTCATGCCTCAGATGGTGCCGCCTGCATCTGCCGCACCCATCGCCGCCCTGACGGAGGCCTGGATCGCAGGCTACGAAGAGGTGGCGGGCCGCCCGTACGCAATGAAGCCGTTCCTGGCTTGGGCGGGCCTTCGCACCGTCCGGGACCTGTCCGCCAAGTTCCCGCCCGGCACGCTCAGGGTCATGGAGGCCGAGATCTCCCGTTGGGTCGAGGACGCAGCGCAGGCGTGACATGGCGGAAGAAGGGACCGCGGCGTCGCTGCGGTCCCTGGCCGTTTCTCTGTCAGTGCATGCCGTCGGGCCGCCACATTGCCGAAAGTAGCTGGCGAACGGAGCGTGCGAGCCTATCCGTGAGATCCGACGAAGGGACGGGCGGACCTCAGCGGTGGTATGGT
>JAJYNV010000006.1 GCA_021786135.1 Bacillota bacterium | reverse complement strand
CTGCTGCTGGATGCCACGCCTGCACACGCTACCAGCTTGCTGGCATTGCGTTTTACGACGTGCTGCATTCCGGAGCCGCAGGGCCTTGCCAAGCTCATTGCCCTCGCGCCAGACGGCACAGCGATCGTCTATCTGCCCCAGGTGAACGAAGCGGCTATCGACGCGCTGAAGAAGGTGCCGCATCCCCGGCTTGCGGTCTACAGCGACCGGCCCAAGACAGTGGCGGAGCTCATGGAAAAGAGCGGAAAGGCAGGCAACAGCTACTCTGTGCGCGAAGCGCTGGCCATGGGGCAGGCACAGGGAGCGGAGTTGTGAGCGGGCTGCCGGCCGCGCCGGTCATCATCGCGGCGCAAAGCATCGCGGTTGAGCCCGAGGAGTTCCAGCGCCGGCTGATTGAATCCATCTCCAGCGCGCTGCTCCGCGAGGTGACGCCTCCGTGCCTGCTGCGCGCCCCGACCGGCGCGGGCAAGACGCTCATCATCTGTCGCGTTCTGCAAAAGGTGAGCCTCGCCAGGGACACCATCTGGCTGTGGTTCGTCCCGTACGTCAATCTCGTGCAGCAGACCGAGGATGCAATTGCGGCAAACGCCACCGCACTCAAGCCGTTTCGCCTGGCGGACGGTAAGAGCGTCGAGCCCGCCTCCGGTCAGGTTTTGATTTCCACCGCCGCGGCCGTCGCGAGGCAGCGCTCCCGCGCGCAGGACTACACGGACGGAACCGACGACGTGCAGCGCAGCTTGTCGGACATGCGCGACCTCGCGCGCGCGCGCGGCCTGCGCATCGGGCTGGTGGTCGATGAGGCGCACATCGGCCTGACGGCACAAACCGAGTTCGGGGAGTTCGCACGTTGGCTGCGGCCAGACTGCCTGCTCATGGCATCCGCCACGCCGAAGGATGACCGACTGGCCGAATTCATGGCCAAGGCCGGCTACCAGGCCAACGAGGCGTTCCAGGTGTCTCGAGATGAGGTGGTGCGAGCCCGGCTGAACAAACGCTACATCGACGCCGTGGTGTACGACCTGCGGCAGAGCACCGCCGGCATTGCCGACTTGCACCAGACGGTGCTGCGCCAAGCGTGGAAGCGGAACCTGCGGCTCAAGAAGCTGCTGGTAGCGCAGGGGCTGGATGTCGCCCCCCTGCTGCTGGTGCAGGTGGCCAACGGAGCGAACTCGATCAAGGAGGCGCGCGACTGCCTCTTGCGCGTATGCGGCGTCGAGCCGGCCGCCATCGGCGAGCACTCGAGCGATGAGCCGGATCCGGTGATGATGGCCAGCATTGCGAACGACGCATCCAAGGAGGTGCTGATATTCAAGCAATCCGCGGGCACCGGATTTGATGCCCCGCGGGCGTTCGTGCTGGCGTCGACCAAGCCGGTGAACGATCCAGATTTCGCAATGCAGTTCATCGGGCGGGTCATGCGAGTCCACCGCGGCCTTCGTCTGCGCTATCCGCCAGGCGTCAAGGTGCCGGCCGACCTGGACACGGCCTACGTCTATCTGGCCAACTCGGAAGCCCAACAGGGATTCGAGCAGGCCGTCGAAGCGACCCAGAACCTCAAGAGCAGCCTGGACGGGCAGGTCGAGCGCCTGGTGGCCAGGCGAATGGTGTCGGGTGCGGTGCTGTACACGAATCGGCCCACCAGCGAGCTTCCGCTCTTCTTTCAGGACACCGAAGACTCCGACGACGCACAGACGACCGGCGAAACGACCGCCGCATCGACGGCGCAGACTGGTGAGGCGACTTCGGCAACCGGGTCCGCCGCGACGCTGGCGCCGGACGCTCAAATCCCCGGGAGCCAAGCGACCGGAGAAGTCGCGACGCAAGCGACGCAGACCTCCCCAGACCCGCTGGCGGCGATGGCCGCGGCATCTGGCAACAGCGATGGGGCGGCGGCGCGTCCGGACCGCGGGCCCGGCCTGTTCGATGACGGCACGCCCCTGGACGAAGCGGAGGGCCGCCAAGAATCCAGGGCGCCGAGCGCTCCGCGGAAAAAGGCCAAGCCAAGCCGCGCCGAGGTCGTGCAGGCTCTTGACGATCTCGGTGTGGCGACGTTCAACGTGCGCCGTGACTTGGCGCAGCTGCCTGCGGCACTCAAGCGCGAGGAACGCCCGCTTATGCAGGACATGGAAGCGGCCAGCCGCAATGCCGCTGCGCGGCTGGAGGTCCCGCCGGCCGTGGCAAAGGCGGCAATCCAGGTGGCCCTTGGTCGGGTGACCGAAAAGGAAATCCATACCGAGCTCACCACCCTCACGCGCACCGAGGAAGATGTGGCGGTGGTGATCGGGCGCGATCGGTTGGCAAAACTCGCACGCAGCACCATGGCTGAACTGCCCCAGGTCGAGGACAGCGATACAGCCGTCATCGTGGACGTGCTCGCCAAACGGCTGCGCCCCTCTATCGAAGAAGAATTCATCCACCTCGACCGGGAGGACCGGCCCTCGGCGCATGACCTCGAGCGCAAGGCCCGTGACGCCGCTCACTGGGTCATCTACCGATCCGGCGGTCAGCTTGCGGAGCTTCTCCATGCGGAGATTTCCACGCAGGCCACCCTCGTCGACGCAGCGCCCTTGCCCGATTGCATGCTGTTTGCGAAGGCCATCCGCCTGCGGCGCTCCACGAAGAACATCTACGGGGTCATGCCCCCCGCAGCGAGCGACCTTGATCGCCTGCCCGAGATCTTCACGATCGACGCCCGCGACCTGCTCTCCCAGCGCGAGGTGGAACTCAACGATGGCAGTGTCCTGCGATTGTCCGAGTTCGATTATTCGCACTGCCTGGGCAAGGGCGAGCGTGACTTTGCCGTGGCGCTGGACAACGCACAGTTCGTGCACTGGTGGCACCGCAATCCGGATCGGAAAGCGTTCTCGGTGGCCGTCATGCGCGGCGAGCACCAGAACTACTTTTATCCCGACTTCGTGGTCTGCCTGGATCACTTCCCCGGCGATGAGCCTTTGCTGCGGCTCATCGAGACAAAGCACGATACGAAGGACGCTGCACGAAAAGCACGGCATGTGCCGCTGTTTTACGGACGCGTGCTGTTTCTCACGAAGGATCAGGACGTCGTGCGATGGGTGAATGCAGACGGATCTGTCGGTGAAGCGGTCGAGCTTGATGACCTCAGCGCCATGCAGCAGTGGCTGCGCAGCACGCGGCCGCGCGGCGATTGAAGGGTCGCGCACACGTCGTGCCGAACGATGGCCGTGCCCCAAGGAGCCAAGTTTTGAAACCACTACTCGTCGACTCGCGCGAGACCAACAGCGGCATCCCCGCTCTGTTGCGCAGCGGTGGCATCCCGTTCGAGCAGACCGAGATGATCGCCGGCGACTACCTTGTCTCCGACATCATCGTCGAGCGCAAGGCAGTCAACGACCTCGCACTCTCGGTGATGCAGGGGCGCCTGTTTGGCCAGGCCGAGGCGGTCTGCGCCACTGGTCACCGCCCGTGGCTCCTCATCGAAGGCGACATGCGCCAAGTCCGCAGCCAGATCACCGAGGAGGCGCTGTACGGCGCGATCTCGGCGCTGGCGATGTACTGGGACATTCGCACCATGTGGACGGTGGACACCCGCGGCACGGCCTCCCTGCTGGGGCGCCTGTGGCGGCACGCGAACGAGGGCCTGGGTTACGAGGTGCCGCTTCGCGCGGCCAAGCCGAAGCCCGCGCCCGACGGGGCGAGCGCGCAGTACCTGATCGAAGGGCTTCCCAGCGTGGGGCCGGACACAGCCCGCAAGCTCCTGGCGCACTTCGGGACGGCTCGAGCCGTGTTCGCGGCAGAGCCGGCCGCGCTCCGCGCCTGCAAGGGCATCGGTCCGAAGACGGCGGACGCGATCGCGACAGCGCTGGATTTGATGCCGCGGGAGTTCCGGATCACCAGGGCGCCTGCAGCGCCTCAGTAGGTAAATCGACGCGGCCCAGGAGGTGGCGCGTCCGGGCGAGCCCGCCGGGCGTCGGCCGCAGCCACGAAACGCTCCCGCGCACCCGGTTGCAAGGGGACGGGCATACGCCAGATGACGCGGTCTGCTGAACCGCCGCTCCAAGCGCTCATCTCCTGATACGGCAGTGTCAGTAGAACACCCGCGGCCTCCAACGTTATGCCCGCGCAGATCCTACTGAGCAACGTCGACGGCTGCTCGTAGTCCTCTGATCCATCCCACCGGCGGTTCATCTCGCGCGGAAGCTCCTGCGCACCCCGCGCAAATAGCTCTTCGGCCGCTGTGTCAGATCGAGCGCCGCGCAGGTCTTGCATATAGCCGGCCAGTGCGTGACCGGTCTGCCGGCCGAGTGCATCCGACGCATCCTGCGTTCCGCGCATGTATCCCACCATCAGCGCAAAGAAGGCGTGCTGATAAAGCAGGCCGAACGCCAGTTCACCCTCCGGAGTGGAGGCAAGCAGGGCGGACCACGCGGCGGCTCCGGCGAGGGCACCACAGGCGAGATCGACGTCAGCTGGAACCTCGAAGCCACTTAGAACGAGGAAGTGCAGGTGATCGCTGGCGGCTTCCTCGAACAAGGCGGTGCCGTTCGGGCGAAGCACGTGCTCGAGTTGCACCTGCCGCAGGATCTCGATGCCGCGGGACGCTGTGAGTTCGGTGTGCAGCGCAGAGAAGTCCCCGCTGTATATCGGCGACTGATTGAGCAGCCACGGCAGGAGCGCGAACAGCGTCTTGCTGTCGACGGAAACCGCGTCTTGGGGCCGGTGGGCCAGGCAGTGGCGCACGTGATGGTAGTTCTCGTAGCCAATGGCGACCGCTGCCGCGTCGAGGCTCGCGGAGTGAGACAGGCCGCTGCCGCTCGCGAACGTCTTCAGTTTCTTGACGGTT
>JAJYNV010000150.1 GCA_021786135.1 Bacillota bacterium | reverse complement strand
GGGGGTCGTCATTCCTGGTCGACTCCTTCGTCATGGTCCCGCGGGGTGGGTTCCTGGTCAGCCGCCAAGCGCGGCGCGATGAGGAAGGCCAGACAGATGGGCATCACCGTCTCGTGCCGAATCGCGTACAGACCGCGCTTTTGCTGAACGATGAGACGGGCGGCCAGCAGCTCCTTGAGGTGATGGTACAACTGCCCGGCCGCGACGACCTCCAGCTCCACCTGCAGCTCTTGGCTCGTGCGCGGCCGGTCGAGCAACGCACGGATAAGGCGGACCCGAAACGGGTTGCCGAGCGCCGCAAACACCCGGGCCACCGCTTCCGGCTCAGCCGCAAGGACCTCGGACAGGCCCACGCGCACTTGGGCCCTGAAACGCTGCTTGCCCCTGCGGATCGATCCTGAAAATGCGATCTCATCCTCATCCACCGAACCGAGATCCGGCGAACCGAGATCCGGGAGGCCCACGCCGGGGCTCGCGCCGGCGACCGGACCGGCCGGCCGCGTCTCCAGACGCCCCAGGCGGCGCAGGATCGCGTTCATTTGATCTTCGATCCGCGCGAGCCGGTCGTCAGTGCCCATCGTTACTACAGAACACCGGAGGTGTGGAGTATGTCAAGAGGTACGTCCCGCGAACGTGGCGCAGAATCCAGGACTTCCCATGGACGGGGAAGTAGCCCTTCTCCCGGCCGGACGGCACCCGGGCAGGGAATCCTCCGCCCGGCCGGGGGAGGGGTGCGACGAGCGTGGCGGCGGAGTGGAGGCCGTCGGCGACGCGCGTGAGCACGCGGCCCTTGATGTTGGCCACCTCGACGCGGTCGGGCCATCGATATGCACCACCCACCCTCATTCGTTCTTTGGCCCCCTGACACCATCACCATCGGCTGGCCATACGCACCTCGATCACCACCTCCGCCAATTCGGGGTCTAGTGGGCTGATCGCCGCCTTCTACCAAGGCTTGTTTCCTTGCAGCCACTGCCCGGCGAGACGACCCAGCCAGGGTCCGCAGCCACGAAGCCGCTGGAGTATCGCGACATGGGCCAGATTGCCTAGGCCCAGCTTTTCCTCCGAGGCGGCGGTGATCGGCAACGGCCCGTCGCACATGGCGTAACCGCGGGCGAGACGCGGCAGAGTCGCCGCCGCAGAGATGTGTCTGCGGCGACGCAATGCAC
The DNA here is from genome assembly GCA_021786135.1 of Bacillota bacterium. GTDB lineage: Bacteria > Bacillota > Sulfobacillia > JAJZYS01 > JAJYTV01 > JAJZQO01. The sequence goes on along the minus strand of JAJYNV010000150.1, from coordinate 3,689 downwards.
CATAGGCACGCGCGCTCTCCTCCTGGTGTGCAGGTGGCGGACCTGTGACGTCTGCCCACTGGGCGTGCACCACAGCATGGCCCTCGGTCCCATCCACGCCCGTGGCGTAAGACTCGTCGATGATAGGGTCAGGACGAAGGAGCCGGAAGCGAACAAGGCGGACCAGCTTGACAACGGAGCAGATGCTCGGGATGACTGGCTGGATGGGCGTCACCGCGCCTGGGATTCGTGGCGGAACCCCAACAGGATGACCACCGCCTCCATGTGCCGCACGCCCTGCTTCGAGGACAAGTCGTTTCATTCCGACGCCTAAGGTTATGGCCTATCCCACATTCCGCACCCTGAACAAGGGCAGGACGGATTTTCGGGTCGGTGGCGAGTGTCTGGGGCCTGAGCGTCAAGGATGCGACGGCGGGCCAGGCTCGCTGGCGAAGGCGGCGAGGGGGATACCGAGAAGGTCGAGGACGCGGCGGGCTCCGGCGGTGAGCTTGATCACGCGCACGTCCTCCCCGTTCTCGTCGAGCACGTCGGTATGGATGTCCCCGAGGTGGTCAAGGACGGTCTGGCCGGAGGGCGTGGCGGTGCGGCGGTTGTCGTAGGTCTGGAGGTGCTCGCCGCGCTCGGCGAGGGCAGACCGGACGCGGCGCTGGAGGACGGCGAAGGCCACGTAGGCCATGAGCAGGACGTAGCCCATCGCGCGGATGCGTTCGGGGCGTTCCAGGAACATGGGAGCGACGGGCAGCGCCTTGGTGCGGTGGAAGGGGATCTCCACGGCGGTCTGCTGGCGCTTGTAGATGCCGAGGAGCTCGCGGGGCGTGCGCCGGGCATCGTTGGTGACCAGCAGGAAGGTGGAGCGCAGTTCGATCTCGCGCCGCAGGTGCGGCGCGTCCGGCGGCGTCACCTCGGCGCGCCAGGTATAGCGCCGCACGGTCGGGGGCGGCGGCGCGTCCTTGCGCGGGCGCCCTCGCGGTCGCTTGCCCGGGACGAGGAGGCTCTCGGTCCGCGGCTTCGCGGCGTGGTAGCGCAGGTCAAGGCGGGAGAGGACCTGGGCGCCGGCGGCGCGCGCCGCCTGGTGCGAGGGGAAGGTCGGGCGGCCGGCCTCGGCCGCGGCGATGGCCGCACGCTCCGCGGCCAGCAGTCGTTGCTGGCGGGCCCGGGCACGCGCCTCCAGGGCGCTGGAGTGGACGACGACGCAGCGGTAGCGCAGGCCGGCGAGGGCATGGTCGGGATCGGCGCTGAGCACGACGTCGCTGAAGGCGCACAGACGGTACTGGGCGGCACGGGAGCGCGGGCTGATCGGTGCGGGCGCGTCCCAGGCCGCTTCCGCCCAGGCGCGCAACTTGAGCGTCTGCGCCGCATCGTAGGTCTCGGGGAGCCGGCTGAGCCAGTGCAGGCCGGCCCGCTCCATGGCCAGCAGGTTGTCCGGGGTCACCACCTTGCAGTCGGCGGTGTAGAGGATGGAGCGGAGGGTCTCCTCGGGCAAAAGGTCTTGCAACTGAGCGATGACGCCGGCGTTCCACGTCGTGTCGTTGAGGTTGCCGTCATGGACGTCACCGAGCAAGGGAATGCCGTCGGGGCTGGAGACCAGCCCCATGCCGACCTGCTGGAGGTCTGGCCGGTGGTCCTTGCTGTAGCCATGGACGATCTGCAGGATCTCCGGGGCGGGCGCTTCGTACGTGCCGTACAGCGCCACCGCGGTGGTGTCGCCGTGGAGGGTCTCGAAGGGAACGTGCTCGTGCGCCCAGACCTTGGCCGCGACCGAATGGAAGACGGCGGCGGGCCTTGCGGCGGCGAGCTTGTCCAGGGCGCGGCCCAGGGCGTCGTCGTTGAACGCGTCGGCCGTGACCCCGGGACCGAAGAGCACGGGCAGGTCCTGGTGGCCGAGCACGTGGCGCACGCGGAAGAGCGCGGTGTGGTCAAAGAGGGCGCAGAGCATGAGGGCCAGCAGGCGCGTACCCGGCGACAGGCGGCACTGGGCGGGGTCCCAGGGCAGGAGGGCATCGAGGGTGGAGACGACCTCCAACTGACGGAGGACCCACCCGACGGCGGTCATGACGCCGGAGGGCCGGGAGACAGGGGGGGCGTTCTCCACACGAAAGGTCATGGGGTGTGCATTCGCCGGGGCAGGGCGGCAGACATGGGTCAGACTTTACCAATTTGCGATATGAACTAAGATCTTTGTAAGGTCTTTGCTCTAGCGATGCCCCGAAGGGGCACAAGCGGGGTCGCGCCACCCTCTCGACGAGGTGCCGCCCGAGCGGTCACAGCGATACTCCGTGAAGGATCCAACCTACTAGCTCAGGCACTCACCGCTCGGAAACCCCGGCCCGGCTGCCCGCAGGGTGCGGAATGTCGGCTGGGACTCCTCTCGCAACGCCTTTATCTTCGGGCACCGCTTCTATGAGCTCACCGCCGCCGGCGCCCCGCACGACCTCCCTCTCTATCTGCGCGCGGTCGGCGCTGACCGCCACGACGCCCCCTCCTGGCTACTCTGCTGGCACGACTTCCGCCGCTACTATCCCGACGCTGACGTCTTCCGCGTCCTGCTCGACTCCGCCCACGACGCCGGGGCCATCTTCGACGACCTCGAACGCGCCTCCGTTCAGGCCATCATCGACCTCAATCCCGCGCATCACCACAAGCATCCGCTCCACCTGACCGACGACGGCATCCCGCTCTGCGCCTGCGGCCAGCCCATGGCCCCCGACGGCTCCTCCCGCGGCCGTCTGAAGTTCGTCTGCCCTCGCCATCGCAAGCGCGCCGCCGGTGATCAGCCCCCCTGCCCCCACGCCCTCTACCTCGCGGGGACCGAGTCCTTCCGTCTCCATCCCGGGCTCGCTCGCGGCACCCAGGCCTGGCGCCTGGCCTACAACGGTCGTACCGGCACCGAACGCAGCCATACCCGCAAGCGCAACGACCTCGGTCAGGTCCCGTGCCGGCGGCGCAGCCGTCCCACCCGCACGGCCCACTACTTCCTGGCCGCCTATGTGCAACACTTCGCCGCCTGGACCGCCCACTCCGGCCTCCGCATCGAGGCCATCTTCCGTGCCGCGCTGCAACCGCACCTGAGCACGCTGCTCCCCTTGCCCCGCGGCGCCGCCGCCTGATTCCTCTCCGGCCGAAGGGAGGTGCCGCCGCTCCCCACCGCCCCTCCCACACTGCCCTCGCAGCCGACGCACCCCCCGGCGCCGGCCCTCATCCCCCTGCCCGCTCACCACCTCGCTCTGCCTTCCCAGCCCAATTCCCAGGGGAAAAATGACAATCTGCCATGCTGCGCCGCCGTTCACCCCATTGGTTTCCGTGTGGGCTCTTGACTATGCGGGATACGGGGCGCCGGAGGGACTCCACCAGGATGGCCATTACTACGCAACCACCGTGCTCGGAAATCGCGTTAACGTCGACGGGGGCGAGTCAGTGTTTGCGGATCTAAATTGGGTTGCATTTTGGCAGAAATCATTGCGCGAGCCACTTGAGGCCGTACTCTGGCGGGACGCGTGGTGTTGGCACGACGTGACGCCCATCATTCCCCTGGACATGACACGGTCTGCAGCGCGAGACATCATCGGCATTTCGTGGAATCCTGTGCGGGCCGACTGAGGTACGCCACAAATCCGCAATTGTTTCGGCAGCGAGCCGTTTAAGCACTCCACGTGGTCCGCGGTGCGGACCAGTACTGGCGCGGGCGGCCC
>JAJYNV010000017.1 GCA_021786135.1 Bacillota bacterium | reverse complement strand
CACCTGCGGCGAGGTTGGTGGAGGCCGCGACCATCGAGAAGCCGAGCTTCGTGAAGTCCGGAACGGTCGCGGACTGGGCGCTGGCCACTGCTGGGGCAAGGAAACCTGCCGCCGCCACGAGAGCGGCTGCGAGACCGAGCCTGCGCAACTCCACTGGGGACCCTCCTTCGCGGGGACTCCCTTAGAGATTACGGAAAGAACTCTTAAGATAACCTGAGGACTCAGATATACATGCGGAAGCATCATGGCTCCATACGCGGACCGGAGAGTCCCAGAGGCCCTGTACCCTGCCAGGCAATCGCATTCCGTTGGGAATTGGCGGCGGATGCGGTCGCGTCGGGGTGGGAAAGGGGGGTGACGCTCGCAAGAGGTCCGCGCTCCAGTACGACGGCGCCCAAGCGCTTCGCGGTATACTGAAACTGCGCGTGCCCGGCCACGCAAGGCGGAATACTCGATGGCGAGGAAGATGAGGTGATCCTGCATGGCGCTGCAGGTGGAGATATTCTCGGATTATGTCTGACCCTTCTGCTACATCGGCGAGGGTCTCGTCGACCGGTTGAACCAGGAGCCGGGTCTTGAACTCGAGGTGACGTGGCAGCCCTTCGAATTGCATGCGGATACGCCTGAGGAAGGCATCCCGGTCGCCGAGTATTTCGAACTGCCCGAAGAGCGCGTGGAGAAGATGCACGAGGATCTTCGTCAGCGCGCGGCCGAACTTGGGCTGCCCTTCAGGTCACCTGTGCACCTTTCCAACACACGCAAGGCGCACATCCTGTCGGAGTTCGCGCGCAGGGAAGGGCGGCTTGACGCGCTCCATCGCGAGCTCTTCAAGGCGAACTTCGTGGAGGGGCGCAACCTCGGCGACGAAGACGTGCTGAGAGACGTGGCGGCGCGAGCCGGCCTCGACCCGGTCGAGGCGATCAGGGCTCTCGAGCAGCCGGAGTACGCAGAGAGCTTGGAGCAGGCCCTTGGCCGCTCGCAGCAGCTCGAGATCACCGGTGTACCCGCGTTCATCGTGGAAGGGAAGTACATGATCGTCGGCGCGCATCCGTACGAGGCGTTGCGGGATACCCTCCGGCAGATCGCGAGCGGAGACGTTTGAAGGGGAGGCGGCGGCATGGACCGGCAGTCCTGGGCACTGACTCTTGAGGACGGCGGGAAGATCACCGGCACGCGCTTCGGGAGCGGCAGGCGAGTAGTCATCCTCCTGCACGGACGCAATTTCGACCAGGCGAGTTGGCACGACGTCGCCGAGGAACTTGCGCAAGCCGGTTGCACCGCCATCACCGTGGACTTCCGCGGCTATGGGCTGTCGAGCCCGCTGCCGCAGGGGGCGTCGCACGCGCAGGATGTGGTTTGGGCCATTGACGCTCTGCGCGCGGATGGAGCAGAGGAGGTGGCTCTGCTCGGCGGCAGCATGGGCGGTGCGGCGGCGCTGCGGGCCGCGGCTCTGCTCGGCGGTCGTGTCGACCGCCTGGCGGCCCTGTCACCGGCGATCGGCGCAGAGGAGGTCGCGCGGCAGCTCCCGCCGGTTCCTACGCTTCTGCTCGCCAGCCGCGACGAACCTTATGTCGACCTGACCAAGTTCCAGGAGATGTGTCCGCATCAACTGACCGTTCATCTCTATCCCGGCGACGCGCACAACCAGGAACTGCTCCGCGGTCCCTACGGCAGTGATGTGCGCGAGCGCCTGAGGGACTTTCTCGCGGAGGGGCTGTCGCAACGGACCATGTGACATCGGCACGACCACCTGGCGCGCTCGCTCGGACGACTTGTGATGCCTGGGGCAGCGCCGATTGCGGGCCTGTCCCTCTGGGCCGTCACCGTTCTGTCCGGTGCTCTGCTTATGAGAGTTTGCGGGGAAGTGTAGGACGCCCTGTCTTGTACATATACAGGGCGTCCTACTATTGAACATGGAATGTGAAGTCCCCGTCCACGGCTCCATTCATGAAGCCAGAGCCAATGTTCGCTGCGCGCTCATGGGTCAGAGGGGCTAGGATGTAAGAGCCTGCAGATATGTACTCAGGAAGCGCAAACTCGTAGATGTCCATATTCCCTGACGATTTGAACTGCACCAGGGAAACGGGATATATCTTGGGCGCGGTGACGTTGACTGCATACCAGTTGATGTTGGCGTTGGACCGCATGTTGCTGTAAATCATGCCATCCCAGCTCCCTGAGAACACCACCACGAAGAACGCGCCGCCAGGCATTAAGACCCTCGGTGTCGCCGCATACATCCCGCGTGTTAGGTGTTGTGCCCGCTGCGCGTTTGCGCCCGACACAACAGACAGCTTCATGACGCTCGCCTTGTTCCACGATTGGAAACAGACCCCTGCGGACAACACTTTCTCGACTTCCGGGTACTTGTCCATTGCGTTGTGCCAAGATTGAGAGATTTTCTGACCGTCGTTCGGACTTACCGTAAGATCTCTCACGGTCCAAGCCGTTTCGGATGGAATTACAGCTTCCACAAGTTGATCCCTCACAACGGCGCGTCGGTTCGCTGGATCCAACGAAAGACCTAACCAGTCCGCACTTTCTCCCTGTCCAATCATCGTTCCGCCAGGAAAGAGATATACGGTCTTCGGAGAGGAGCACGCTGCACTTGCCGTACCTGGATGTGGTGCCACGGTTGGAGTGCAACTGCATCCTCCGACAATTGCGGCAGCAACAAGTACCCCTATAATGATAATCTGCCGGTTCGTATTATACCCTCCCATTACGTGAACACGCTTTTTTGTGCAGCCAGCGCCTGCCTTGGTGGCTGGCTGCTACCCGCAACGGGCTGATGTATACGGCGGTTGCGGGAATCCTGGCCGGTCCGTGGCAACCTGACGGAGGTTTGTTCAGCTGCAGCCCGCAGGTGTCCACAAAGAGTTTGAACAGAGCCCTATGCCGGGGGTGTGGTGGGCAGCAGTGCCCCTGTGCCGTACTCCTGTCGCGCGAGCAGTGCGAGGCGACCATCCGCCAGCAGGGAGCGAAGTTCAGGTTCCAGAGGCAGGCGCTCCACATGGGGCGTCAGGATCTCGATGGTGCCCAGCGTAAGGCGAAGGGCCGCGAGCAGAGCCGATGCGAGATTCGCCGAGGAAGGGCCGTGACCAAGGCAGAGGGCAACATCATCCGCAGATCCCTCTGGAGCGCTGCTCCAGGACGCGAATGTGCGGGCGAGATGGGCGACATGCAGTGCCGACCAAGGTGGGTTGAGTGGCCGCAACAGGCGCGCCGAGCACTCCGCGACGCGGGTGGTGGCGGCGGCGAGAGCAGCCCCGTCGAGGCGTGTCGCGGCGTTCTTGGCCTTCCCGAGTGCCTCGACGAGGGAGAGCATGTCGTGCTGGGCAGTGTGCCAGAGCTGGTCTGGGCGCGGGGACAGCCTCTCGACTTCATCCTTGACACGCGCAAGTACGCAAGCTTGGCCCCAGAGCACCTTGGCGCCTGCGTAGATGTCTCGCACCTCGGGCCACATGTCCGGGTCCCTGGCCTCGCGCAGGATCGCATCAAGGCTGCGGGAGTGGATCGATACGGCGAGTAAGCCCTCCGGTCGCGACAGGAGTCTGAGACGATCGGTCTGACTCGGGCTCTCCCTGGTCACGATGCCGAGGTCGAGATCGCTGAAGGGTCCTTGGGTGTCACGCGCGTAACTGCCGAAGAGCAGCAACGCCTCCATGGAAGGTTCCAGATGTTGCAAGTCGGGGAGCAGGGGAGCCACGAGCGACGAAGGCGGCTCCTCGCTCGCGGAACCTAGATCCTTGACCATGGTGAGGGCAGCCTCGGTGCGACTGCGCGGATGGACCGCAACGGTGCGATAGCCGTGCGCAAAGTAAAGTTTCACGTTCTCAGGCAACGCGAGCCGGACGCGAAGCCTGAGCCGGCCGACGCCGTCAGCCAGTGCCCGGGCCTCGACAAACTCGAGGAGAGCCGAGCCGATGCCGTTACGGCGCATGGCCGGCAGGACCGCCAGCCGACCTACATAAACGCCGCCATCCTCCGATCGGTAACGAACGCAGCCAGCCGGAGTGTCGTCAAGATAAGCCAAGACGGCATGTCCTTCGCGCACGGCGGCGGCGACGTCCTCAGGCGTCTCACGATCGGCGGCGCTTGGCGGATCGAGTAGGCCCCGGTATTCGGCGAAAGACTCCTGGGTGATCTGATGGATCAGCGCAACATCGTCGGACGTGGCAAAGCGCAGATGGAGTGACATGGCCGGCCCCCTCATGACGGTGCGTTCGGCCACGCAGGGGAGTAGCCCTGCATCGTCAGACGTCTCCCCTAATGCACTTTGCAATGTCCGATAATAGATATTATGTTAAATCGATGGGGTGCCAACACGAGTCGGGAGCTGAGCCGTGTGTGGTGCGGGGCGAAACATCCCACCGCATCCACTCCGCTCGTACGGACGATAGGCAGAGCGGAAGAAGACGGATGTCCATCCGGACGATCGGCGGTGCTGGTGCTGGTGCGCTGAGGCCGCTTGCTGCTGCTGCATCGCGGCGGACTGTCTTTGGGGCCTTGAGCGGCCATGGGCCGCACGGCGGCGAGAGGCCCAGGGTGAGACGGTGCGGATGGATCATCGTCGGGATCGTGGTGTTGATACTGCTCGTTCGACTCCTCGTGCACCTGCACATGCGTTGAGGCAAGGATTCTTCGGCGGGCTTCGTATGACGCGCTGACCACGGTTCTGAGCCGATTGTCGTTGGTCCGCGCAGCCAGAGGTGGCAGCGCAGCTGGTGCACGGCTGCGGCGATGGGCCGCGTCAGCCCGTCGCGTCAGGGCGGGGTCGGCAGGTATGCACCGCGCCCGTCGTCGAATCGGCGGTTCCAAATGTGTGCGCAGGCTTCTTGCAGCGTGCGCGCGAGGAGGTCTCCCCTTGCAGTTCCCTAGGCATTTCCAACATGATCATCCACCGGTTCG
>JAJYNV010000438.1 GCA_021786135.1 Bacillota bacterium | reverse complement strand
CCGCATCCATCGCCTGGGCTTCGGCGATCAGCGACTGGATGTGCGACGGCAAGAGCTGACCGGCAGCAGCGAGGTCCATCAAGGACCGGCCCTCAAACGCCTTCATCTTCAGCATGGAAGACGCACGAGTGATGCCAGCGTCTCGGAAAGAGTCGGCTGCATGGCTCAGGGCGCGAATCCGCTCCAACTTGTCAGGCTCGGGCGTCGCTTCTCCGCCGATCCACTTGTAGATTGCTTGTCTGGAGACGCCGAACACCGTGGCCAGATCCGCGATGGCCGGATTCAACACTTGGCGGATGTTGCCGAGGTGGTCAGATGCTGATCGAAGATCAGGGCGTTGCTCCTGGCTGTCATCAGCCACCCCGACGTCGACGTGGAAGGGAACTCTGGCCTCCAACATCCTGCGCCAGTCCCCTGCGCGAGAGATGTCGAAGACGCTGCCCGTGCCACCGACCGCAAGGGCCGAACCAAGCAACGCAAAGGCTGCGGTGGCGGCAGCGCCAATCGGCGCGGCGAACGGCATCGGTCGGGAGGTAGGTAGGGTCGCGGTGTACATGGCGTCGGTCTCGGCTGGTTCAGGCCCACGCGTCGCGAGCGTGACCCGTAGTCGTCGCTTCGAAGACAGACTTGATGGTCGCATGCAGCGAGAGCACCTGCTTACCCAGGTTGTCCATATCGATAGGCATGCGGCCCTCGACAAAGTGGTCCGTGTCGATGACCGCATGCGACCGAGGCTCCTTCACCTCGAACTTCGGATTGATCATCAAGCCATTGGGCTGCATGTCTGGCGGGAACCCCAGAGGCGCGGTCATCCTATGCACCCGGGTCACGAGCGTCCCCGTCGACACCAGTGGGCCGGTCTCCGTCCCGAAGACCGATTCCGTCAACCTGTACCGCTGCGCGGCATTGAATTCGATGCCGTGCAAGCCACCGACGAGGTACTGCTCCACGCTCTCACCGGCGCAAGGCAACACGGCATCCAGGTAGCGAAGTCCTAGCCGGCTGACGTGATCGAGGGTTGCCACGTCGTGCACGGCGGCCAAGCCACGTAGCAACTCGGGGATGAACTCGTTGTGCGTGTCGTAGTGGGTCGTGTGGTACGTGATGGCCGACGGTGCCAGGATGAACCCGGCCGTACGGTCGCCGCGCGTGATGAGCCAGGAGACCGAATGCGTAATCTGCGGCTCTGCTTGCTGCGCCTTGCCAGGACCCGGCACGACTAGGTGCGTGACCTGTTGCGGCTCGAACAAAGGGTATCCCTCGCGCCGCAGACGGTCCTGGATCTGATCCACGTACTTCGACATCGCGGCGACAGGATTGAAGTGCGCCTGCGCGAGCGCGTAGTACACCGGCGCATTCGACATCCTCTCGCTCACTTGTAGGCTCCGATCTCTTCTTGGTTGACAGTTTGGTTGTCAGTTTACACCTTGGTTGACGCGACGGCCAGAAGGTTCGCGCGCAGCGCTCCCTGCACTCAAGCCGCACAACCGTTGTTCCGGAGTTGTTCCAATTTCGCTTGACCGCCCATGGCGGCACACCTATGATCCGAACCGGAACAACAACTGAACAACGAGGTGCGGCATGGAAAAGCGTTTTGTGGCGACCCTGAGCCGATCGCAGGGTCGCAGTGCATGGGCGGTGATCTTCCGCCACCCGGTTCGGGTCGATCCGAACACTGGCAAGCCGGGCTTGCGAGTCCGCCAGGGGCTAGGAACGTCCGACGAAGCCGAGGCCAACGATCTGAAGGATCAACTCAACCAGCTACTGGCAGAGGAGAGCTTCTGGAGCTTGCCGGCCAGGGCGGAGGCTGAAAAGCGGTTCCATCGCCGAGTCGTCGAGATCTTCTATCACGGCATGGAACCCGAGCAGAGCGACTTCGGCGCGATCCGCGAGTCGATCATTCCGCTGCCGACATCGAAGGATTCCGACTATCGGCGGGCGCTACTCCTCGGGACGACCGGTGCCGGCAAGACGACGCTGCTTCGGCAGTTGATCGGCACGGACCCGGAGGCCGAGCGCTTTCCGTCGACATCGACGGCAAAGACCACGGTGCACGAGACCGAGGTCGTGCTTGCGCCAGGCCCGTACAAGGCTGTGGTCACCTTCTTCCCTGTCGACGAAGTCCGCGAGCATTTGAATGAGTGCATCTCCGAAGCCGTGCTGTCCGCCTACCGCGGCGACGGTGACGGTGAAGTGCTGCGCAAGTTGTTGATGCATGTGAACCAACGGTTCCGCTTCAACTACGTGCTCGGCAACGGGCCGCAGGCGGCAGGCACCGACGACGATGAGGATGACGAGGACCACGCCGCGGAGCCGACCGAGGAGACCGCTGCTGACGGCGCAATTGATCTCGACGCCACCAATGCGTTATTGACGAAGACGTTGACGGCGTTGCGCGCCATCGCCGTCCGCCACGGCGACCAACTGAAGACCGAGTTGGGCGCCACCGACGAAAAGGACCAGCGGGTCGTCGATGAGCTTTTCGAGGAGGAGCTTGATCGCCGGCTTCGTGAAGACGACGAATTCCACCGCATCAGCGACGATCTCATGGACGAGATCGAGCTTCGTTTTTCGCTGCTTGCGGATGGCGCGGTACGCCGCAACAAGCAGGGTTGGCCGCAATCGTGGTCGTGGGAGACCGACGACCGTGCGACGTTCATCAAGACAGTTACGCGTTTCTCCAGCAACCACTCCTCACGCTTCGGACGCCTCCTGACGCCCCTGGTTAACGGAGTCCGCGTGTCCGGTGCGTTCCTGCCGGCGTGGAACGGCGGCCAGCAGCCCAAGCTCGTGCTTCTCGACGGTGAAGGCCTGGGCCACACGCCCAAGTCGGTCGCAGCAATCTCGACCTCGCTGACACGGCGCATCGAGTCGACGGATGCCATCGTGCTCGTCGACAACGCTGTTCAGCCGATGCAGGCCGCGCCGGTTGCAGCCATGAAGGAGATGATCACGTCGGGCAGCGCCAGCAAGCTGCTGCTCGTGTTCACGCACTTCGACGAGGTCAAGGGCGACAACCTGCCCAACGCAGCGGCCAAGGAGCAGCACGTCCTGGCTTCCGCCGAAAACGTGCTCGCCTCCATTGGCGAGGAACTGGGCCCGTTCGCGGAACGAGCGCTTCGCGGCCGCCTGAAGGACGCCTGCTTCTTCGTCGGCGGGATCGACGAAGACCTGGACGCCACGAAGAAGACCCACAAGCGGACCATCGGACAACTACAGGCGCTGCTCGCGGCAATCGATGCCATCGTCGAGAAGCCCGAGCCCGTGCTCGCGGAGCCGGTGTACGACCGGATGAATCTCGTCCTGGCCGTGAAGAACGCTGCCGAGAGCTTCCACGATGCGTGGTGGCCGCGCTTGGGCCTCGACTACAAGCCCGGCGTCAGCAAGGAGCACTGGAAGCGCATCTGGGCATTGAGCCGACGACTCAGCACGCCCGGCCTCGGCGACGAGTACGACAACCTCAAGCCGGTCGCTGATCTCCGCAAGCAGCTTCAGGATCGGCTGTATGTACTGTTGCAGAACCCACTCCGGTGGGACCCCGCCGAGCCGACCGACGACGCGCACAAGCAGCAGGTGTTTGACGGCCTGGCCAACGCGCTGTCCACCAAAACGCTGGACCTCGCTACCCGCCGCGTTCGAGCCGAGCGGATGCCGGAGTGGCAGTCGGCGTTCAATCAGTCCGGACGTGGTTCCAGCTATGCGCGCGCCTCGATCATCGGCGAACGCATATACGAGCGCGCTGCGCCGATTCCTGACGTCACCCCCTCGCCGGATCGCAATTCCTTCCTGCACGAAGTGGCGGCTGTGGTCGAGAGTGTCTGCGAAGAGGTCGGCGCCAAGCTCGCGTAGTGGACGGTCACAGACATTCGAGGAGGGGCCCGCCCCAGAGCGAGGCTAGGCTCGCGCTTGCCAGCGGTCTCGCCCGCTTGGCAGCCACCGGAGCCATCAGCGCGCGGAGCTTGGTGACCGCATCCGATGCGACATGCGGCAGGGAGATGAATACGACCTTCCTGCCGCCATCTAGACTCCAGGGGCTGATTGACCAGGCCATCTTCTACCTGGAGAATGGGAGTTTTGTCAAGAACAAGAACTAAACCCTATGGCCACTCCACTGCCGACAAAGGACATCCTCGGGGTCTTCAAGGCCCTCAAGGACGACATCCAATCGACGCTGCTCACTCCGAGAGGGCTCTCGATCAAGAGCTGCGGAACGAAGGCGCTCGCTCTTGCAGAGCCAACCAGCCCGGCGACGGGCTATTGGGCCAACCCTCAGTCTGTCTCAAGCAAGCCGCCACGTTGGATCATTCAGGTGGAGGGACAGGCGACTGGCGGGGTTGCAGCAAGGTTTGCCCTTGATGCCACCGGATCTCCGATTCCGATGGGCCGCACGGTCGGTTATGTGAACAACCGTGATGGCTCATGCGCGGTTTGCGCGTTTCGCGTGTTGCCAGCAGTCAAGCCGACGGGGCCCGGTAGCCCGTGGGAGTATCCCCAAGGCTGGGAGTACCTCCTGGTCGTCGCCTTCGCACAGCCGCTCCCAGCCGGCACCTCTGGCGATCCGCTTAGCGACTTCAACCCAGCAGCAGGCACCATTGACTTTGGCGGTGGCACGGCGAAACGAAGCTACAACGTAGCGTTCCGCGCGGTGGTGAAGGTTCCAGGAGCGATACCAGGTGCGGCTGGAACGACCTATGACAACACTGCTCAGGCAATCGCCACGCTCGCGGGCGCCACCCTGTATGACGGAACGCAGGATGCTGAGCGGGACCGACTTGTCGCCGACCTTTCTGCCGTGTTTGAGGCTGCGCCTGCCGCAGGACCTTTCACACTCGCCGAGGACACGTCGCTGGTCGGTATCGACCCTTTGGTCTATCGGCAAATCGAAGCGGCGGTCAGCTCTGGCAAGCGGCACATCATTCTCTATGG
>JAJYNV010000377.1 GCA_021786135.1 Bacillota bacterium | reverse complement strand
GACGTTATGTCCTTTATTAAGACTCGCCAGGCGGGCGGCGCGGGCCCCAACACGGTCCGCCTCGACCTTGCCCTGCTGTCTCACCTCTTCAACACGGCCCGCACGGCGTGGGGTATGGAGTCCCTGTCAAACCCCGTGGACTTAGTAAAAGGCCAGCGCCCCAAGCTGCCCCAAGGCCGTGACCGCCGCCTCGTAGACGATGAACAAGTCCGCCTCCTGGCCGCCGCGCAGTCCTACGACTCGACCCCCCATGCGGGGGGCAATGTAGGCCCCCTCATCACCTGGGCCATCGAAACCGCCATGCGTCGCGGGGAGATCGCGGCCATGCGGTGGGAGCACCTGGACCGTAAGGCGAGGGTTCTCCTGATACCGGAGACCAAGACCGGCACACCCCGGCGCGTACCGTTGTCCACAACAGCCTTGAGCGTCCTGGATGGGCTTCCCAGGCGCTTAGATGGGCGCGTGTGGGGCATGCGCCCCGATTCGATCTCCCAGGCCTTCGAGCGGGTCTGCAAGGCGGCCGACATCGAGGGTCTGACCTTCCATGACTTACGCCATGAGGCGACCTCACGGCTCTTTGAGAAGGGATTGGGGCTCATGGAAGTGGCCTCGATAACGGGACATAAGACCGTGCAGATGTTGAAGCGGTATACGCACTTACGGGCCGAGGATTTGGTGGGGAGGTTGGGGTAAGGCTAGAATCCTCGGCATCACAATCACAAAACCTGCCGATTGGTGACACGTGCGGTATCGTAAACATCGTAGAGGCGTCCCGGCTGACGCGACCATTTTCACTCTCGCGCCACTACAGTGTTGTACAGCCCGTAGTGTGTCAGCCCCTCGTGGCTCTCGATGCCCGTATAGCGGAGCGAAGCGTCCTCGTAGCGGCGAAAGGCAAAAACCGCCTGGTTCATTTGCTCGGTGTTGAACACCCTCAGACGTACCAGCAAGTGGAAGTCCTTCACCGTCAGGCCGGTGACGGCAAGAAACAACGCTGGTTCGAGCTTGGTGATGACATCCTGGAGCGTGTTTTCGCGGAAGTCGGTCAGGTACATAAACGCGGGAATACGCGTTGCGAACTTGATTAGCTTCTCCTGAACCAGCTTGCGTTTGGACTTGTACTCTCTCTCCTCGTCGGTGAGCTGCTTCTTTTCCTTCGTCGACAAGCCCTTGTCCTTGGCCTTGTTCTTGAGATCCTTAACCTTCTCGCTCTTGTTGATGATGGTCTCGATGATGTTGTCGCCGAGCGAGCGCCACCCCTCGATACGCTCCACGGCGGCCATAGCCTCAGGATTGTCCATTATGCGCCGGAGCGTGTCGTTATCCACGTTCACGAGTAGCGCACTCTCCCACTTGCGCGCCAGCAGCGTGGCCGAGGTACCCGCCATCGCGATGTCAAGAATGCCGCCCGCGTCGACCTGCGTCATATTCGCTCCGTCGTAGGCCAGTACGGGAAGGAAGGACACCAAGTCCTTGACCGCGTTCTCCGGGTTCAACTCGTTGGGCGACAGGCCAATCCCGTACTCCGAGAGTTGCCGCAGCGCGCGCGTGGGCGCGAAGTCGAACACAAAGCAAATGGGCTTTAGGATATCCTCCTCGTTCGGGTTATCGCCGTTCGGGTTCTTGATGGACCAAGGCGATTGGACCCGGAATGCCGCCTGGAAATAGGTTTCTGGCGACTTTAGGTTGCGCAACATTAGGATGGACGACCACTGCGATACCGTGACGCCGGTGGTAAGCTTACCGCACGACAGCGTAATGGTCTTGGTCTCGAATCCGCTGCCGATGGCCTTGCGCACGGGTGGCAAGGCGTCCAGCCCAATACCCGCCGATGCCCCGGCTGCGACGATCACCGCGTATTCGTGCCAGAACGTGTTGTGCTTATCCGCCAGCAGGTTCGCCATCGCGTGGCAGGCCGCGACGTTGGGAAGGAACCAGAACGAGTGTTGCAGGTACGGCAGCAAGCGCACGTCCGAGTACGGAAACGGCGGCCGCGTACCCGTCTTCAGATGCTCGACTGATTTGGGCGCGTAGCCGCCACGGATGATGTCCAACCACTTCTGCACGTCCCGCTTGTGCTTGAACTGCGCCTTAGCACCCTTGCCTGATGCCTCGAAGAACGCGTTGAGATCGAACTCGTCGAACTCCCCCGCCCTCGCGATCGCCACCAGCTCATCCGGCATCTGGTACGTCAGCAAACGCATCTGCGGTAACGCGCCGTAGGGGTTGCGCTGGCTGGGGTTCGTCCTTGCGAACACTTCCTTGGCGCGCTGCTCGTCGGTGTATGTCCAGTTGAAAATCTGTTCCTCGATGAACTCACCCGTAGCCAGCGCCTTAAACGGTGTGCCGGAGAGGTAGAGGTACGCCTTGGTGGTGATAGGCAGAAACTCTGCTTCTTTCTCCGAGAGCACGGTGAGGTCTTCGTTCACATCCTCCAGCCCGGCGGCGTATTCGAGCTTGGCCTCCTTCCCCGCGACCGCTTCCTCCTCGCCCTCGAACAGCTCTTTCGCGGTCTCGCGCCAAGCGCCGAAGTGATACTCGTCGAACACCACGAGGTCCCAATTCACTATGTGGAGCCACTCGTTCTTGGGCTTGATGTTCCCGGCCACGTCGCGGCCGAGCAGGTCCTGGAAGGAGCCGAAATAGACGACCGGCTGCCCGTGGTCTATGTGCGTCGGGTCGCTGCCGAACGAGCGAGAGAGGTACTGCCAGCCGTCGAAGTCCACATGGCACTCCAGATCCGTCTGCCACGCATCCTCGACGGCAGGCTTGAAAGTGACTACGAGCACGCGCCTAGCACCGAGCTTCTTCGCCAACTGGTAGGTGGTGAAGGTCTTTCCGAAGCGCATCTTCGCGTTCCACAAAAAACGTGGAACGGCTTTCTTATTTTCGGCCCAGATCGAGCTGTAGTATTCAAAGGTCTTGCCCACAGCCTCGGCCTGTTCCCGGCGCATCGGGAAAGTTTCGTGATGCGTTCCCGTAAACTTCTGACCGGTGCGCAGCTCGGTGAGCACAGTCTTCAAGTCCTTGACTGTGCAGCGCATCCACTCCAACTCGACATTCTCGAAGCCCTTCTGGACAAGCACTGCACGCACATCGTGATCCGTGAAGACGCTGCCGTCATCGCGCTCAGCGGACTCCTCTACTTCGACATTGTAGTTCTTGATGGCGGCGGTCCTGACCTGCTCGGCGACGCGCTGTTTCACTTGGCGCGTGGTCTGGCCCACCTTAAGGAGACCCTTGTGCGCTGCGTCGGCGATCGAGTAGGCATAGATGCGCGGCCTAGCTTCCGGCTTGGGCGCGAGGATTTCTTCGATGGTCTTACTCATCACCCTCGCCCATAGGCCGAATCATGCTGTTTATGAACGCAATCTCGTCGCTTGTAATGCCGTATTTCTTGTAGAGCTCCTCATCGGTCCAGTCTTGACTCCAGTTCTGCTGTGGAACCCAGTGATAAACGCCCTTCATGGCATGCTGGCTTATCTTTCGCAAAGACACGAGGAATCTGATAAACGAGGTTTGTAGATAGCGGGCAACGATCTCCGCCTGCTTCTTTGACTTCAGAGGCCCAACAACGATCCATGTCTGCGTGCAGACAGAGTTCGGCTCACCAATACTAGGTCTACCCAGAACCATGTCGGGCAGGATGTGTCCGCCGCTGTTTCCTGGACCAGCCTGCGGCGCGAGGACTTTCCAGGCGTCAATGAGATGCGTGTTCTTTGCTATGAGCGAGCGTTTCATTGCGCCGCTTCGTCTGCCTGCATTCGAACTCGCATAGACCTTGACTTCGCCTTCGCCGGGCTCGCCAGGCTTACACGCCTTGAAGTTCGTTGCCAAGCCGAATGGCGTATCGCCAGTGAGCAAGTCCTCGAAGCTGGGTTCTTCTTTCTTGAGGACCTTCTTGAGAATTACAGCGGCACGTTCGTCTCTGATGAACACGTCGTATTCGTCGAGCTTGCGTTTTGTCGGGCCAACTACATCTTGGTCGCGAATGAGCGTGACGGCACAATCTCCCTCGTGTTCGCGGTCCCATAGGAAGTAGCAAACGCCACTCTTGAGGTCCACACCGGGAAACACCTGTGCCGAGTTCGGGTAGTCAACAAGTGCGCTCAGATGCCGATCCCCGAGCATGGTCTTGCGAAACTCGTCCATGCTGCGTCCGCCTGCCATCCACCGTGAAGGGATAACCATGCTGAGGTAACGCGGCTCCAGCTGCATCGCCTGTTCAACGAACAGGTGATAGATCGAGGAGTCATTAGTTCCTCCCCCTCCCCCGGTCATTTGATACGGCGGGTTGCCGATGATCACGTCGAACTGCATATCGCCTCCAAACAACTCGGCCAGCCGAGTCTTGATGTTGTCGGTGTGAATGAATGCGTAGGCATGGGTTTCAAGTCCCGCTTCCCGGTCAAAGATCATTCGCGGCGCACCACAGTAACTGCACTTCGCTTCACCCCACGCGTGCTCCAACCGCTCGAACCATATGTTGCCGTCGTCACTCGTGAAGGACTTGGCAATGGAGTGCTCGCCCCTGGCATGCTTCGAGCAATACACGCTCCGCCGCGCCAGCAGACTGGTGAGGTAGGTAATGCCAATGCCGAACACCTGCTTCGTCAGGATGTGATTGACGCGCTCATCGAGGTCCGGAATCTCACCGGCCAGCCCTTTGACGAGACGGCGGGTGATCTCACGCAGGAACACACCCGACTTCGTGCACGGGTCTAGGAACTTGACCGTCTTGTCCGCCCAAAGGTTTGCTCCGCGGTTGCCGGCCGCCCACGCCTCCGTCAACGTATCGAGCATTCGGTTCGCAAACTCCGGCGGCGTGAACACCTCATCATTCGAAAGGTTTGCGATGCAGGTCAACACATCCGGATTGCGGCCCCGCAGGGTGAAGGCGACTTGCTCGCTCATGCGTGCGCTCCCAGTACAAACCGTGCCTGTTCG
>JAJYNV010000441.1 GCA_021786135.1 Bacillota bacterium | reverse complement strand
CGGCCTACACGATCAGCCAGCTGACGATCGCCTTCGAGATGGGTGTCCTGCTCTTTGTTCCCTTCGTCATCATCGACTTCATCGTGGCCTCGGTCCTGATGGCGCTCGGCATGATGATGGTGCCGCCCACCCTGATCTCCCTGCCGCTCAAACTACTTCTGTTCGTTCTGATGAACGGCTGGGGCCTCGTCGTCCAGACTCTGCTTACGATGCACTAGAAATGGGGTGGGGGCAGTGAGCATCGATAGCGTCTTCGGTGTCGCGCAGAACGGACTGCTCACGGCGCTGCTGGTCGCGGCCCCCATCCTGGGCCTCGTCCTGCTGCTCGGCCTCGTCGTCAGCCTCCTGCAGGCGGTCACGGGACTGCAGGAGCCGACGCTCTCGTTCGTGCCGAAGATCGCCGGCGTGGCGCTCGTTCTCATGGTGCTCGGGCCCTGGATGCTGATCCAGCTCGTCGACTTCGCCGCGAATCTCTACGCGCATATCGGCGGGCTCATCGGACCATGAGCCTCCTGACCGGGATCAGCTATACCGTCTGGGGTTCCGCCGCGCTCGTCTTCGTCCGCGTCGTCGCGCTCTTCGCCACGGCGCCGGTGACAGGGTCGCAGGTGTTGCCGCCGACACTGCGCATCCTGCTCGCCGCGCTGGTGGCCTTCTTCGCGCTCGGCCTCGGGGTGCCGGCAGCTCCGCCGCCGGAAGCGGTCTTCCCGCTGGCCCTCTTGGCGCAGGTCCTGGTGGGCTCCGGCCTCGGCCTCCTCGCGACGCTGATGTTCACGCTCTTCCACACGGCAGGGGCCGTGCTCGACGCGGAGCTTGGCTTCACGGTGGCCCAGGTCTTCAACCCTTTTTCCGCCGCCGGCACGGAAACGCTGATCGCCAACTGGTTTGACGCCTTCGGCACCTACCTCTTCCTTGCGGTCGGCGGTGTGCAGCTCCTCCTGCTCGCGGCGGTGCAGAGCCTGCGCGTCGTGCCGATCGACGTGACGAAGATCGTCCTGGGGCAAGGTTTCCTGGCGGGGGGCGTCCAGGCGTTCACGGGCAGCTTCCTGATCGCCACCGAGCTCGCCGCGCCGATCGTGCTGGCGCTTTTGATCATCGACCTTGTCGGTGCGGTACTGGGACGGTTGATGCCGCAGCTCAACGTGCTCTCCTTCAACATCCCGGTGAAGATGTGGCTCGGCATCGGACTCGTGGCCTTGGCCCTGCCGCTGATGATCGATGCGGCGCGCCTCGGTCTTCTGCAGATGGGCCAGGACCTGACGCAGTATCTGACGGGCGTCTGACGTTTCGGCAGCTGGGGAGGAGGTGAGGCAGGGTGTCGACACCGGAGCAGAAGACAGAAGCCGCCACACCAAGACGGCGGCAGGAGGCCAGACGTCAGGGCATGACCCTGCAGGCGCCTGGCGTCAGCCGCTCGCTTTCGGTGGCGGGCCTCCTTCTCATCGCCCTCAGCGTGACAGGCTCCGGCGCCAGCATCTTCGCCATGCTGCGTCAGCATCTCGCCTCGCCTCCCGTGACGCCGGTGCCAGGGATCGGCTGGGCGACAGGCGTGATGCAGCAGGTGATCCTTGGCACCTTCGAAACGGCCCTCCTGTTCCTCGTGATCGGACTTCTGATCGCGCTGCTCGGCCCCATCCTGCAGCATGGCGTCGCGATGCAGCCCATGCGCTTCGATCTCTCCCGCATCGATCCGACCAAGGGCTTTCAGCGCATGTTCTCGCAGCGTTCGCTGCTCGAGACCGTGATCTCTCTCATCACCCTCGTCGTCATGCTGCCCGTGGCGGCCCTGATCTGGTGGAATCTCGTGCATCAGACCCTGGCGGGGCTCTACCCGCTGCAGGCTCTCCTCTCCGTGGCGTTCGGCGGCGCCCGCACGATCGGCTACGCGCTCGTCGGCGTGGCGATCGCGGCGGCGGCCGCGGACTACATGATCGCGCGCAGCCAGTTCGAGCGGGACATCCGCATGACGCGGCAGGAGATGCGTGAGGAGATGCGGCGCAGCGAAGGAGATCCGCTCGTGCGCGCCCGCCTGCGCTCCCTGCAGCGCAGGGCGGCCCGCATGCGCATGCTCGCACGCGTGAAGGAGGCGGATGTGGTCATCGTCAACCCGACGCACTACGCTGTGGCGCTCAAGTACGACCCGAAGGCGATGCAGGCTCCGGAAGTTGTCGCGAAGGGGCGCAACTACATCGCCGAGCGCATCAAGGAGGAGGCCATCGCCCAGGGCGTACCGATCGTGCCGAACGAGACCTTGGCCCAGGCGCTGCACCGCTCCGTCGAGATCGGGCACCCGATCCCGCCGGCGCTCTTCCGCGCGGTGGCTGAGGTACTCGCCTACGTCTACCGCCAGCAGGGCAAGGTGCCGGGAGGTGGCAGCGCATGATGCGCCTCGGCCAGAGCGGCACGGTCGTCTTCGTCATGGTCGTGGTGCTCATGCTGATCATCCCCCTGCCAACCTGGATCCTCGACGGCCTCATCCTGGTGAACCTTTCGTTCGCACTCTTAATCCTGCTCGTCACACTGAACGTGCAGGACCCCCTGCAGTTCTCCGCCTTTCCCGCCCTCCTGCTGATGACGACGCTCTTCCGGCTGGCGCTCAACGTCTCCGCGACACGCCTCATCCTGCTGCAGGCGAACGCCGGCACCGTCATCTCCACCTTCGGCAACTTCGTCGTCGGCGGCAACGCGGTGGTGGGCTTCATCGTCTTCCTCATCCTGATCATCGTGCAGTTCATCGTTATCACCCGCGGCGCCGAGCGCGTCTCGGAGGTGGCCGCGCGCTTCACCCTCGACGCCATGCCCGGCAAGCAGATGTCGATCGACGCGGACCTCAACGCCGGTCTCATCAGCGACCAGGAGGCGAGGCGCCGCAGGCGCCTGATCGCACAGGAAGCCGACTTCTATGGCGCCATGGACGGTGCCAGCAAGTTTGTCCGCGGCGACGCCATCGCCTCCATCATCATTGTGGCGATCAACATCGTCGGCGGCTTCGTCATGGGCATGGTCTTCCTGCATCTCGCGTTCACCCAGTCGCTCTCGACCTACACCATCCTCTCGGTCGGCGACGGTCTTGTGAGCCAGCTTCCGGCTCTGCTCATCTCCACCGCGACGGGCCTTCTCGTGACGCGCGCCGCGTCGGAGGTCAGCTTCGGCGGTGACCTCGTGCGCCAGATGCTGCAGGCGCCGCGCACGCTCTACGTGCTGGCCGCCGTCATCGCGTTCCTCGGCATCTTCACTCCGATCTCGAAACTTGTGGCGCTCGTCCTGGCCGCAGGCTTCGCCCTTCTCGGCTACCGCGCGCAGCTCGGCAGCGCAGAGCTCGCGGCGGCCGCGGGGCCGGCGGTAAGCGTTGGGCCGAGCCGCGTCGAAGCCCCGACCGGGGAGGGGCGCGAGGCAGCGCAGCAGGGGCCGTCGGGCGTGCCCGGGCCGGTGGACGCCCTCGCCGTCGAGTTCGGCTTCGGCCTCCTCTCGCTCATGGACAAGTCCCAGGGCGGAGACTTCTTCGAGCGGGTGCAGAAGGTGCGTGAGCAGATGGCCGAGGAGTTCGGCATCCTGCTGCCGCCGGTGCGCGTCAAGGACAACCTCTCGCTCCAGCCATCCGTCTATCGCATCCTCCTGCGCGGCGCCGAGGTGGCGCGCGGCGAACTGATGCCGGGGCGGCTCCTCGCGATGGGCAAGGAGGGGGGATCGCTGCCGGGCATCGCCGTCAAGGACCCCGTGTTCCAGCTGCCCGCCCTCTGGATCGCCCGCCAGCAGCAGGATCAGGCGGTACTGCAGGGCTATACCGTGATCGATACCGCGACGGTCCTGACGACGCACTTCGCGGAGGCGGTGCGGCGGCATGCGGCGGAACTCCTCTCGCGCGAGGACGCCAAGCGACTCCTCGATCGCCTGCGTCAGGTGGATCCGGCGGCGGTGGACGAGCTGACACCAGGGCTACTCTCCCTCAGCGTCGTGCACCGGGTGCTGCAGGGGCTGCTGCGGGAAGGCATCCCGATCCGGGACCTCGTCACCATCGTGGAGACCTTGGGCGATCGGGCCGCGGAAACGAAGGACCCCGACCAGCTGACGGAGCATGTGCGGCAGGCGCTCGGGCGGCAGATCAGCCAGCGCATCGCGCCACCCGGTGAGGTGCTCTATGCCATCACGCTCGATCCGCGCCTCGAAGGTGAGCTGCGCACAAGGGTACAGGCCCAGGAAGGTAGAACCTTCCTTGCATTGGACCAGGAGACCGCCCTCAAGCTCACGCATGCCGCCGAGCGACTGGCGCGCGATCCGTCCCGGGCGGACAAGCCCTTGGCGATTGTGGTGGCGCCAGCTTTGCGAGGGCACCTCAGGCGCCTTCTACGACCTGTGCTAGAGGATGTGCCCGTGCTGAGCTATCAGGAACTCGATCCAGGGATGCGTCTTCAGAGCGGGGGGGTGATCCGGCTTGACGACTAATGTGGAGCGGTTCCGGGCGTCCGACATGACGTCCGCTCTCATGCAGGTGCGGCAGACTCTCGGCCCGGACGCACTCATCATCGGTACGCGCAGCTATCAGCCGAGTGGCATCAGGAAACTCTGGGAACGCCCCTACGTCGAGGTCTTCGCGGGGCGCGGCGCGCCGCAGCCGGCCACGACGCCGGCAGCGCCCTTGTCCGCCGCTGTCGCACCCGGGGCTCAGGTGGCGGCCGGCGTTGCGGGAGCCGCACCGGCGATAGCCCAGGCGCCTTCGGCGACAAGCGACATCTTCCCCGGTATCTCGGGCGACGCCGCGGTGGACGAATACGAGCGGTGGCTCCAGTCCCGGCTGAGCCGTGTCGAACCGCGCTCTTTGGCGCTCGTGGGCCCGACGGGCGGCGGCAAGACGACGACGCTGGCGAAGCTCGCGGCGCGCTACGCGCTCGACCGCGGCGAGCGGGTGGGGCTCGTCACGACGGACACCTACCGCATCGGCGCGGTGCACCACCTGCAGACC
>JAJYNV010000307.1 GCA_021786135.1 Bacillota bacterium | reverse complement strand
GCCGTCCTCGGTCGCGTAGAAGGTCTTTGGCTGTTCGCCGGCGCTCGGCGGGCCGCCGCACAGGAGAAAGCCCTGGTCCTGGTTCAGGAAGGAGATCGACTGGGCATTGGATCCTGAGTAGGTGCAGGGCGTCGAACGCCGCGTCCAGGTAAGGCCTCCGTCCGTGGTCGCGTAGAGCGCGTCGTGGGCTGTGCCTCCGCTCGCGGTGCTGGCCGGTGCACCGGCGACGAAACCGACGCTGGCGGAGGGGAAGGAGATCGAGGCTGCGGTGAACCGCGTCCGGTCGAAGATGATCTGCCACGTCTTCGCATCGTTGAATGTGGCGAGCACGGTGGTGGTCTGGCAGGACCCGTGGGCGCAGTCGTTCTCGAGCACAAACGCGCTGTCGAGCGATGGCGAGTCCACCTGGACGGCGGTCCTGTACGTCACGAGGATGGTCCGCCAATGGGCGCCGCCATCGGTCGTCTGGGCGATCGCGGTGCCGTGCAGGAGCTGCAGGATGGCCCAGCCGGTGCTTTGGGTGTCCATGCGCACCGACGTGAGAGCGGGGCGTTGCGGAAAGTTGCCGCTGTAGGCGACGGCGCTCAGAGGCGTGAGGCTTGCGGCGGCGACAGGGTATTGAGGATGCGGCTGTGGCGCAGCGGTGCGGTGATGCTGCGTCTGATGGGGCGCAGCCGTCCCGCAACCGGCGACCAGCACGAGTGCAGATGCCAAGGCGACAAGCTGCTTCCTCACGCCGGGTCACCTCCCTCTGCGGCGATCCGGGGACGCTTCGCCCCTGACGGCGGACCCACCTGCGCCACCCTGGTCAGGCCGAGGCTCAGCAACAGCGCGATCGCCAGCATGGCGGCCGCTAGAGCGAAGGCGGAAGCAAAGCCGCCGTACTTCTGCACCAGGATGCCGCTCAGCGCAGGGGCCGCGACCGATGAGAGCATCCCCACGAAATTAAGCATGCCGTAAGCCCGCCCGTAAGCCTCCCCCTCAAGACTCGACGCCACCTCGCTCAGGATCATGGGGTCGAGCACGAGCTTGCCTGTGACGCCATAGACGAAAAGGCCCGCCATGAGCGGCCAGATGCCGCCGACGAGTCCCATGCCTAGCAGCGAGAGCCCGGCGATGCCGAAGAGGAGACGCATGCGCCTGAGGCGGCCATCGCCCTTCGCCCGACTCCACAGGATGGTTGCAGGTACCGCGACCAGGGTGGGCAGGGAGGCCGTGAGGCCAAGGGCGATACCGTGCAGTCCCTGCTGTTGGCTGAGGTCGTACGGCAGCCAGGCGAGCAGGAAGAAGAACGGGTAGAGCGAGCAGAAGTTGATGGCGAGCAGCAGGGCGAAGCGGCGCGGCGAACGCCTGCTCTCGCCGGGCGAAGCGGCCTGCGGCCGCTCGACATTTCGCGGCGTCACGAGGTAGAGCCAAAGGCCTACCAGCACGGTCAGAAGCCCCAGGCTCCAGACGGGGACACGCCAGTCACTGGGCGCCAGCAGCGACGCGACGAGATAGCCGCCGGCAATGCCTGCGCCCATGCCGGCCGTGATGACCGCGTTTGCGACTGGCAGCGCGCGCGTCGGGATGCGCCGAGCGGTGACGGCGAACTGGGTCGGGTAGTAGACACCTTGGAACAGTCCTGCCAGGGCTGAAAGCGAAAGCAGGGAGAGATAGCTGCCAGCGGACCCGGTCGCGGCGATGAAGACGCCGAAGCCGACATAGCCGACACCGAGGAGCAGCCGTGGCGAGATGCGGTCCGCCAGGTACCCGGCAGGGATCTGCACGGCGGTATAGGTGAGGAAAAAGGCCGACGATATCAGGCCAAGCGCGCTCGGGCCGACATGGAACTGTACGCCGAAGGCGTGCAGAAGCGGGCTGAGGACGGCACGGTCCGCGTAGACGAAGAACCACCCAAGCCCACCAAGAAGGGCCCAGGGCAGGTAGCGGTCGCGATTCAGAACCGACAAACGGCGTGCACCTCACGAAGAAGTTTGCTAACCGGGCCGCACCTCCTGCCTGACGGTGCGGAGAGCCGCCAGGGCGCCCGGGTTCCGGCAGAGACAAAGAGAGGCGCCGCACTCTGGGGCGGCGCCTCTCGGACGGACAGGGATTGCGGGTCAGCCCACCGTGACCTCCGTCGGTCCCTCTTCGAAGGCGTAGTCGGCCGCTGCCGTTTCGTCGTTGCCGTTGTGCAACTTCGCCGCGTTGAAGATGAGCGTCAGTAGGAGAACCACGATGATGTTGGCGATCAGGGCCCAGATCCCAGCGTAACCGGGGACGCCGAAGAGCGGCACGATAGAGGACTTGAAGCCGATCGACGCCGTCATCGCGATACCGATGATCTCGCCCACAGCCCAGCCGATGAGGAGGGCGGTGCGGTGGAACCAGCGCGTGTAGAGACCGCCGACGATGATCATGATCGTCTGCAGGATCATGATGCCGCCGAGGGTCTGCAGGTAGATGGAGTACTGTACGGGGATCACGAGGACGAAGACGAGGCCGAGCATTGTGACACAGACGGAGACGATCTTGGCCACCGTCGCCTCGGTCCGGGGGGACTCCCGTCGGGCGAAGTACTCTTTGTAGATGTTGCGTGAGAAGAGGCTTCCGGCCGCGATCGACATGATCGCCGCGGGGACCAGCGCTCCGATGAAGATGGCGGCGAAGGAGAAGCCGACGAACCACTGCGGGAATTGCTGCTCGAAGAGTAGAGGCACGGCGAGGTTGCTGTCGCCGTGCACGTTGACCCCGGCCGCCAGCGCCATGATGCCGAGCAGGGCGATGCCGCCGAGCATCAGTGAGTAGAGCGGCAGGAAGGCGGCATTGCGCCTGATGACCTGCCTCGATTTCGTGGCGAACATGGCGGTGATGGCGTGGGGGTAGAAGAAGAGCGCCAGAGCCGAGCCGAGTGCCAGAGTGCCGTAGGCGGTGTAGAGACCCGGCGAGAGGATGACTGAATGCGGCGGGGTCCCGGCGGCGAGCTTGGCGTTGGCTACCTGGAAGATGTGGCCGAAGCCGCCCAGCGCCGTCGGGATCGCGATCACCGCGACGATCACGGTGATGTAGATCAGGGTGTCCTTGACGACGGCCACCATGGTCGGGGCCCGCAGACCAGAGGTCCAGGTGTAGAAGGCCACGACCAGGAAGGCGAGGATCAGCGCTGCGGCGCCGCCCGAGGCGCCGAAACCGATCGTCTGCAGGACCGCCTGCATGCCGACGAGCTGCAGGGCGATGTAGGGCATGGTGGCGATGATGCCCGTGACGGCTACGGCCAACGCAAGGCCGCGGGACTCGAAGCGCCCCTTGACGTAGTCGGATGCGGTGATGTAGCCCTTCGCCTTCGCGACGGACCAGAAGCGGGGGAATACCATGAAGATGAACGGATAGATCACGATGGTGTACGGCACGGCGAAGAAGCCGAGCGCGCCTGACCCGTAGGCGAGAGCCGGCACTGCGATGAAGGTGTAGGCCGTATAGAGGTCGCCGCCGATCAGGAACCATGCAAGCAGGGTGCCGAGGCGCCGCCCTGCGAGCCCCCACTCGGCCAGCTGGGAGAGGTCGGCCTTGTGCCATCTCGACGCATAGAAGCCCAGCACTGTCACGAACACGAAGAGGATCAGGAAGATGATGACAGCGGTCGCATTCAATTCGCCCAGGCCTCCTGTCGATGATCTCCCGCGCTCAGGCGGTCAGGTAGTACACGACGATCGTGATTACGCCCGTGAGGATCACCCACAGGAGCTGATACCAGTAGAAGTAGGGCAGGCCCGCGAGGGTCGGGGAGCTCGAACTGTAGAGCTGGGGGAACATGGTGGCGATAAACGGGATGATCAGCACAAGGTACCACCAGCGTCGGCCGCTCCGCCCGTTGGCGTTGGGCTCTCCCTGCAAAGGACACCACTCCTCTCCCGGATCTGTGGCCCGGACGTAGATTCTGTCCACGGTGGTAAATTGGCGGAGGATGAAGAAATTCCTGCCCAAGTGGGGTAAGTATGGAGGACCAAGTGGCCGGGGCAGCCGAAATCGGCCAATGCCAGGGCGCCCGGCCGGGAGCAGACACCGTCGAACGCGGGCGAGGTTTGGCAGGCGACCGTGCCTTGTGGGGCCTGAGGCAAAGGCGCCCCCACACCCCTGCGCTTCGGGGGACGACGTCGCGACGCGCCTGCAAAGGCGCTTCCTAAGCCCTTCCGTCGCATCGTCCCTGGGGTACGGAGCCTGCGGCGAGAGCCGGCGGGTGCCTTGCGCATGCACCGGAGCCCGCGGCAGGGAGCCTCGTGGTTCTATGGCGACCGCGTTCAAAAGAACGCACATACATGACGCTTCGATATGCGAAATTAATCTATCTAAGATTTCTATTAGAGACATGGGTTGGGTGACTGTGGTAGAGTGAAGTCAAGGTCCATAAGGAGTGAGGTGAGCCTAGCCGTGATGAAATCTACCGGCATCGTGCGCAAGGTCGACGACCTTGGTCGCGTTGTTCTCCCTATCGAGCTCCGGCGAACGCTGAGTATCGCAGAGAAGGACTCTCTGGAGATCTACGTTGATGGCGAGCAGGTCATCCTCAAGAAATATGAGCCTGCTTGCATCTTCTGTGGCAACGCGGCGGACATGGTCCACTTCCACGGCAAGAACGTATGCCGAAGCTGCGCGGCAGAACTCAACTCCGTAGCCGTGCGTGCAAGTTAGCAGCAAGAGATGGGCGGCGGTATTGCGCAACTGCGCAGTACCGCCGCTTCCTTCATAAGGCATCCCTTCAGATCGCCGTAAGCAGCCTCGCCATCTCGAGAGCCGTCAACGCGGCCTCCCGGCCCTTGTTCTGCTTGAGGCCGGCACGAGCCAGGCCCTGTTCGATCGTGTCGACGGTGAGCACGCCGAAGCCGATGCCAACCTTGCCCTGCAGGGCTACCTGCTGCATGCCCTGGGCGCAGGCGTCCGCGACCACCTCGAAGTGGTAGGTCTCGCCGCGCAGCACGACGCCTAGTGCGACAATGGCATGCAGTTGCCCGG
>JAJYNV010000087.1 GCA_021786135.1 Bacillota bacterium | reverse complement strand
CCGTCTCCTGGATGCCGCCCCCGGCGTCCAGGGTCTCGAGGTAGCCCTTCCCCTCCATCCGCATCTGCATCTCGGGGATGCGCCTGCCGTGGTAGAGGGCGTGCGTGTGGGGGTCGACGAAGCCGGGCACGAGAGCGCGCCCTGCGGCGTCGAGCAGGGTCGTGTCGGGGCCTAGCGTCGTCTGCGCGAGCACCTCCTCGGTCCTGCCGATGCGCTCGATGCGCCCGCCGGCCACGACCAAGGCGCCGTCGTCGATCGTTTGGAGTTCCTTCACCCTGCCCATGGCGATCTCAGCTTCCGCGCAGGGCACGAGGCGCGCGTGGAAAACGACGAGGTCCGGGGCGCTCAAGACTTCTCCGCCTCCTGCATCAGCCGCACCTCGAGCACCTGCGATGCGTCGAAGCCCTGCAGGCGCAGGCTGCGCTCGGCCACCGCCAGCATGGCCGAGAGCGGCACGAGGCCGACGATCTCCGCATGCGACACCGCGATGCCGTAGTGGGCGGCCTCGCGCTCGACGAACTCGTAGGCCCTGTGGATCGGCGTCGCCTCGACGTCCACGAGGTTCATCGAGACCTGCACCGCCCCCTGGGCGCTCGTGTCGATGGCGAGCGCGCGCACGTTCCTGAGGCCGCCCGAGCTCTCGCGCACCGCCTTCGCGACGCGCTTCGCGATCTCGAGGTCCAGGGTGCGCAGGTAGACGTTGAAGGCCACGAGGGGCCTCCGCGCACCGATCACCGATGCACCGAACGTGGGGTGGAGCTCCGGTCCGCCGACGTCCGGGCGGCGCGAGGGATCGTCGCGCACGATCTCGCGCAGGCCCTCGTAGTTGCCCTTGCGGATCGCCGGCAGCAGCTTCCTCGCGCCGAGCGACGCTTCCTCGTAGTAGTAGACCGGCACCTGGAGCTCCCGCCAGAGGCGCTCGCCCAACTGGTGCGCCGCCGCGACGGCGTCCTCCATGGTTGCCCCGTCGAGCGGCAGGAAAGGCAGCACATCGAGCGCGCCGATGCGCGGGTGCTCTCCCTGGTGGTGGTTGAGGTCGATCTCGCGCAGCGCCACTTTGCACGCCGCGATGGTGGCCTCGATCAGGTCTTCGGCCGAGCCCACGGCCGTCAGGACGCAGCGGTTGTGGTCCGGGTCCGCCTCGTGGTCGAGGAGAACGACGCCATGCGCGTCGCTGTAGCTGCGGTAGAGCGCCTCCAGCACCTCGGGACGGCGGCCCTCGCTGAAGTTGGGTACGATCTCGAATCGCTTCAAGACTCCGATCCCTCCTGCGCCGCGGCGAGCAGAGCTCCCGAGCGGCAAAGTTCCGCACCGGCTTCGAGGTCCAGCGAAAGCACCGTATCGTCATAGTACGCGATGCGCTCGCGCACGAGGTCGTAGGCGCGCCGGCCGGCCGGCGAGAGGTCGCCGGGACCCGCCAGGTCCAGGGCCTGGCAGGCGGCCACGAGCTCGATGCCGAGCACCTGCCAGCTCTGCCGCACCACCTCGCGCAACTTGAGCGCCCCGACCGAGCCCATCGACACGAAGTCCTCCTGGTTGCCGGAGGTGGGGATCGAGTCGACCGACGCCGGATGGCAGAGCACCTTGTTGTGCGACACGAGGGCGGCCGACGTGTACTGCGCGATCATGAGTCCGGACGAGATGCCGCCATGGTCGCTGAGGAAGGGCGGCAGCCCGCTCAGGTGCGGGTTGACCATGCGCTCGGTGCGGCGCTCCGCAATCGAGGCGAGCTCGGCCACCGCGATCGACAGGTAGTCGAGGGCGACGGCGAGCGGCTCGCCGTGGAAGTTGCCGCCTGAGCGGACCTGCTGCTCGTCCGCGAAGACGAGCGGGTTGTCGGTTGCGCTGTTGACCTCGATCTCGAGCACCGACCGCACATGCGCGAAAGCCTGGCGGCTCGCGCCATGCGCCTGCGGAATGCAGCGCAGGCTGTAGGGGTCCTGCATGCGCAGCTGGCCAGGCGATGTGGTGAGCTTGGACCCGGCGAGCCAGGTCCTGAGGTTGTGGGCGGACCGGATCGCACCGGGGTGCGGCCGGGCGCGCACGATCGATTCGTCGTAGGCGTCGGGGATGCCGTGGAGCGCCTGAACGGTCAGGGACGCCACCACATCCGCCGTGTCCGCCATCAGCTCGGCTTCGAGCAGCGCAAGGCTGCCGATCGACGCCATCAGCTGCGTGCCGTTCGTCAGCGCGAGCCCTTCCTTGGCCTGCAGGCGCATCGGCCCGAGGCCGATCCTGGCCTGTGCCTCGCGCGCCGGCAGCCGCTCGCCGCGCAGATGCACTTCGCCCAGGCCCAGGAGCGGCAGGGCGAGGTGCGCGAGCGGTGCGAGGTCGCCGCTCGCACCGACGGAACCCTGGCTCGGCACGACCGGCAGGCAATCCTCGCGGATCCAGGTGAGGAGGCGCTCGACGAGGTCGATGCGCACACCCGAATATCCCTTGGCGAGCGCGTTCGCCCTGAGGAGGAGCATCGCACGCACGACCTCGGGCGGAAGTTCGGGCCCCACGCCCGCCGCGTGGTTCTTGAGCAGGTTCTCCTGCAGGATCTCCCTGTCCTCCGGCGGAATCGGCACCCTGGCCAGATCGCCGAAACCTGTCGTCACACCGTAGACGGCCCTGCCTTCCCGCATGGCCTCTTCCACCATGTCGCGGCTGTCCTTGAGCTGGCGCGCCGCCCTGGCGGTGAGTCTCGGCTGTTCCCGGCCAAACGCTACCGCCTGGACATCCTCGAGCGTGAGATGATGCCCGTCGATCTCGAGCAATCGATCGCCTCCTGGTCCGAAAGCGGCCTCGGGCCGTCTTCTGCCCTCGTTATACCCGCGGCTTGCCGGGGTGTCCACGCTGCCGCACTAGCATGGTAGAGTGTGCACAAGCTTAGGGCCAGATGCCTTCTCAGCCGGCGGTAGAGACGATGGTGGCAAGGACGGCGAACGGTCCGCTCCCAGCCTTCATGGCGTGGGGTACGAGAGGCGGTACGGCCAGAAGGTCTCCCGTGCTCGCGTCGTGCCTTTCGTCGCCCGACACGAGCACGCCCTCGCCCGTCACCACCTGCATGAGAACGGTGGCGGCAGCCGTGTGCCGCGAGATCTCCTGTCCCGCCGCAAGGCAGAAGAGGACGACGCGCAGGGCGCCCTCCTGCGCGATCGTCTCGCGCACCGGAGCCGTCTCGTCGAAACGTATCCTTTCCTCGATGTGCACCAAACCCCATTCCTCCTCGTTCCGGATCTTCTGTCGGACCAAAGCCTAGCGCCTCGGCACCTGGAGCGGAGTGATCGTCGACACCAATCCCCGGGGCGGCGTGTCCTTGGAGCCCTGGCACATCCGACGCGACTCCATCTCCCCGCCCTCCTCTGTGCGAGCTCTGCGCCCGTCCTTTACAAGACTTCTTTTGAAAGTTATCTTTTGAGTATGCAAAGACCACCTCAGCGCAGCCTCGAACTGACTGATCCTCGGGCCCTGCGCGCCTTGGCGCACCCGACCCGTCTCAAGCTCCTCGCCCTCCTGCGCAGCGTCGGTCCCCTGACCGCCAGCCAGGCCGCCGAGCGAACGGGTGAGAGCGCGGGCAGCTGCTCCTTCCACTTCCGACAGCTCGCAAGGTGGGGCCTGTGCGAGGAGGCAGGCGGAGGGCATGGACGCGAGCGTCCCTGGCGAGCCACCGCTGCGTCGACCTCGTGGTCCGATGCGGGCGCCAGTGATGAAATGGCCGAAGCATCCCACATCTTCAGCCGCACGATCGCCGAGGGGTATCACGAAAGCTTCCTGCATTGGCTCGACACGCGCGGGCGCGAGCCGCTCGCCTGGCTAGAGGCCGCGAACTTCGGCGACGTACTGCTCTACGTCACCCCAGAGGAACTCAGGGAGACCGTCCAGGCGGTCCGCCAGGCGCTCGAAAGCGTCGCGCGGCGCACCGCCGAGCGGCAGATCCCGCATCCGGGCGCGAGAATGGTGCAGTTCATCGCCATGGGCTTCCCGATCGACGACAAGGACCCAAGACATGCCTAGCCAAGGCGCCATGCCGGGCCTGCCTCCGCTGCTCAAAGACAGGGTGTTCCGCCGCTACTGGTCTGGCGCGACGGTCTCGCTCCTCGGTGACCGGATCAGCGGCCTCGCCCTACCGCTGGCGGCGATTCTCAGCCTGCATGCCGGTGCTGCGCAGATGGGTGAACTGACGGCCGCTGGTCTCCTGCCGGCGCTCGCCTTCTCCCTGCCAATCGGCATCTGGGTGGATCGCAGCCGCAGCAAGCGTCACCTGATGATCGCCTCCGACATCCTGCGCGCGCTCCTGATCGGCTGCATCCCTCTGCTGTTCGTGCTGGGGCACCTGGCATTCGCCGAACTCTATGGGGTCGCCCTCCTGGTCGGCACATTGAGTCTTACGTTCCAGCTGGCGCAGAACTCCCTCTTCCCCGCCTTCGTCACGAAGGATCGGTACGTGGACGCAAACGCGCTCCTGCAAGGCAGCAGAGCGGTGTCCTATCTGGCCGGGCCGAGCCTGGGCGGCTTTCTCGTGCAGCTCCTGTCCGCCCCGATCGCAGTGCTGTTCGACGCCTTCTCCTACGTCGTGTCGGCGCTGACCCTGCTCGGCATCGCCCCGCAGGAGCCACCGCCGGCTCCACGCACGCACCAAGGCGCGAGCGTCGGCGTGCGCTTCCTCTGGCACTCCCCGGTCCTCAGGCCGATGCTCCTGGCCCTGGCGACCGTGAACCTCTTCAACTACGTCTTCAGCGCCCTCTTCCTGCTCTACGCGAGCCAGAGCCTGCACATCGGCGCAGCCCTGATCGGACTGATCTCCGGTATCGGGGCGATGGGCGCCATCACGGGCGCCCTTGTGGCTGGCCGGCTGAGCCGCAGGATCGGTGTCGGCCGGACCCTTCTTTTTGGTACCGCGCTCTTCCCCGCACCGCTCTTGCTGGTCCCGCTGGCCGGCGGCCCGCGCCTTCTCGTCCTCGCCCTGCTGCTTGCGGCGGAACTGGGTTCAGGCTTCGGCGTCATGCTGCTCGACA
>JAJYNV010000442.1:4717-5016 GCA_021786135.1 Bacillota bacterium | reverse complement strand
CGAGCCGGCGGCGATGGAAGGGCCGTCGAAGCCCGCTGCGGCTCCGAAGCCCGCACCGGCGCAGCCGGCCCAGACGGCCACGAAGGCCGCCGAACTCGCCGACCTGCGCAAGTTCGTCAAGCACGGGCGCGATCCGCGCGCCTTTCGGCCGATCACGCTGTCCGGGGCCGACGTGATGGCGGTGGCCGCCAACGTGGGCCGCTACGGTCCCGCTGAGGCGTTCCGGCTGGCGCGTGCGCAGCTTCTGAAGGCCGCGCCGAAGAAGGTCCGCTCCGACCGCAAGCGCGAGCACTCGATCA
>JAJYNV010000442.1:0-4707 GCA_021786135.1 Bacillota bacterium | reverse complement strand
TCGATCATCCCGGTCATCGCCAAGACGGCGGCCACGCTCGGCGTGCTGGCGTCGCAGCTGCGGCGCGGCAAGCTCGACCAGTCGACGTTCGTCGACCACGCCGGGCAGG
The DNA here is from genome assembly GCA_021786135.1 of Bacillota bacterium. Lineage (GTDB taxonomy): Bacteria > Bacillota > Sulfobacillia > JAJZYS01 > JAJYTV01 > JAJZQO01. The sequence continues at coordinate 4,598 of JAJYNV010000442.1, read as the reverse complement.
CGCTGCAGGACAGCTACGGCGACGCCTACGATGCCGGGTTCGGCGATGCCGACGGCGACGGGACGCTCGACGATACCGCCTACCGCGCCACCACGACGCAGGCGGCGGCCGGCAAGCAGCGCGAGTTCCTGATCGGCCTTGCCGCCGCCGTGGCGGCCGGATCGGTCAGCGAGGCCGCGCTGTCGTCGCGCCTCGACATGTACGCCCAGTCGGTCTACCCGGTGTACGAGGCCGGCTTCGGCTCCGGGCTGTCCAGCACCGGCCAGGTGACGGAGATCGTCTGGCACGCCGAGGGCGACGCCGACACCTGCGAGCCGTGCGACGGCCGCGACGGGCAGTCGTACACGCCCGACACGCTGCCGGGCTACCCGGGCGAGCTCGGGATCTGCGACGGTGGCCCCCGCTGTCGGTGTGTCTTGGAGTACACCTTCACGCCCGCTCAGGAACAGGAGGCCGCCTGATGCTGTTCGCCCTGTTCGCCCTGCTGGCACCGCTCGGGCTCGGCGCACTGACGAGCCCGGACGAGTTCGACCTGCCCGACGGCCCGGTCGACGGCTGGCGCGCCATTGCGATCACGTCGGCCTTCATCGCCGTGCCGCTCTGGCTGGGGTTCGCGCTGGGCTATGCCGGTCACTAGCCGCTGCGACATCTGCCAGAGCACGTACGCGACCACGTACGGCGAGCACGTCATCCTGCGGCGCCACCGCCGCGCCGTCGGGCGGCTGGCCAAGAAGCCCGAGGTTCAGGCGGCCGTCCGGCAGTGGGCGGCGTCGTTCGGCACACCGCGGATCGTGAAGCCCTGAACAGGAGCCCCCATGTCTAACACCGCCGCCGATCCCACCAAGACCAACGCCGAGATCGCCAAGCTGCAGGCCGAGACCGCTGAGATCATGGCGCGCCTGCGCCGCGAGGACGAGAAGGCGCGGGCCGAGGTGGCCAAGCTCGAGGCCGAACGCGAGGCGGAGGAGCTCCGGGTGCGCCAGTCGCGCATCCTGACCGAGCGGGACGAGCGCGAGGAGGGGGAGGCGCTCGCCGCGAACAAGTACCACCACGTGTACTACTTCACGCGCAAGGTGGACGAGGCGAGCGTGTCCAGCTGCATGGACGCGCTGACCACGTGGCACCGCACGAGCCCGGGCTGCGAGATCACGATCATCTTTCTCTCGCCCGGTGGCTCGGTCATCGACGGGCTCGCGCTGTACGACTTCATCCAGGACCTGCGCCGCTCCGGCCATCGCATCACCACCGGCACGCAGGGCTACGCGGCCAGCATGGCGGGCGTTCTGCTGCAGGCGGGCGACGTGCGCTTCATGGCGCGCAACGCCAGCATCCTGATCCACGAGATCAGCTCGCTCGCCTGGGGCAAGGCCGGCGACATCGAGGACGAGCTCGAGTTCATCCACAAGCTGCAGGACCGCATCCTGGGCATCTTCGCCGACCGCTCCGGCGGCAAGGCGTCGGTCGACTTCCTGCGCGACAAGTGGAAGCGCAAGGACTGGTGGCTGATGTCCGAAGAGGCCCTCGAACTCGGCCTCGTGGATGAGATCCGGTGAGCATGGGCGACTCCGAAACGGCCGCCGTGCGCGCCCTGGCGGCGGAACTCCGTTTGATTGAGGCTCCACGTCGGCCATGAGCATCGCCGGCGCGGCGTTCCTGCAGGCGCTCATGCGCCCGCGGCTCGTCTTCGACATCGACGGCACGCTCGGCTTTCTCACCGAAGCCTTCTGTACGGCGCTCAACGCGCGCTGGGGCACGTCGTTTCAGGCATGGCAGATGAGCCACTACCGCGTCGAGGACCAGCTACCGCCCGAGCAGGCCAACTGGCTCCTGCAGGTCTTCGCGACGTCCGTGACCTACGCCAACGTGGCCCCGGACTACTCGGGCATCGCCGCCGTGCAGGCGTTCGCCCGGACGGGCTACGAGATCATCGTGGCCTCGGACCGCTCCGAGGACTGCCGCGCCGTCACGGAGGACTGGCTAGCGCGCTGGCGCGTGCCGCATGACGCCGTGCGCCTCGGCCACGACGCCAAGGCGCAGCTCGCCGCATCGGCCGGACCCGACGACCCGCTCGTGCTGTTCGACGATGATCCCGAGAAATTCACGCTCCTGGCGCCCGGCGTGCGCATCTACATGCCGCGCCGCCCGTGGACGCCAGCGGAGATCCCGGCCGGCGTGACCGTCTTCGACGAGTGGTCGGGCGTGCTCGAAGCCTTCGGCGTCTCGTCGGACGTGCCGATCCCGCAGTTCAGCCGGATGGCCACGACGTGAAGGTGGCCCGCGAACCTAGCCGTATCCCCTGCCGCTGCGAGCGCTGCGACTGCCGCTGTACCGCCGACCGTCTGGCGCGGGTGTGCTACCTGTGCCGCAGCGGCTACCACCACCGTGGCTGAGTGGCGCGAGGCAGGCACGCCCTGCCCCATCGACAGCCGCCCGCTCGGCATGACACGGCGCGACGCACAGCGACGGCTGCAGCCCGGCACCTGCCTCGCCTCGGGCCGGTTCGACGCCGACGAGAACGAGCTGCCCTGCCGCTTCTTCCGGGGCGGCAGCAGCTTCGGGACCCAGCGCGTGTGTTGCAACTGGCCGATCAATGGCTCGGAGGTGTGGGAGCGGCCCATCCCCGACGCCTTCGAGCGTGCGTTCGAGGGATGAGGAGGCTTCCTGACCCGACAGCGTGACCTCTGGATCACGATCGCGATCCTCATCGCCGCGGTCGTCTTGGTCCTCCAATGCAGCCCCGCACCGCAGCCCACGCCCAGCGCCGCTCCGGCGTCGGTCATGCCCAGCCCTTCGCCCGTCCCGACGCTCGCGCCGACGCCAACCGTCGTTGTGCCGCCCACGCCGACAGTCCGGCCGACGCCGCACCCGAAGCCCACGCTGCCGCCCACGAACACGGAGCCCTGACGATGCACGAGCACGCCTACGAGAAGCTGAACGAGCAGGCGATCTACTGCCGCACCTGCGGCGACATCAAGGGCGCGACCGAGGAAGATGCGGTGGACCGGCTGGCGGCCGCGCTGGAGAAGCTGCCGACCGTCCCGTGCCTGCTGCCGCACTACCAGGCAGTCGCGACCTGCTCGGTTTGCGGGCAGCCGATGTACGGGGGCCACTACCACTGGACGTACCCGACGTGGACGATGAGCCACACGACGAGTTCGTACATCACGATGACCTCGGAGTCTTAGTCCACACCAAGACCCACGGACGGCTCGCCGAGCTGATCTACCGCGCCCTGCCGCCCGACGCGCAGGCGTTCGTGCGCTTCTCCGACGTCGAGCTGCACTGGCACGCCCGCTCGCCCGACGAGATCGAGGGCGACAACCTGCTGACCTCGGGCGGCGACACCGAGCACGAGCAGTACGCGCACACCTACAAGCTGCACCTGGAGCCCGACGGCAGCCTGCATCACCTCGTCGGCTCAGCGCCGACGGTCATCGCGCAGACGCCGCGCCTCTGCCGCGACGCCATCCGCGAGGGCAAGTTCGACGAGGCGCGCGAGCGCTTCGTGCAGACGTTCTGCCACTACGCCGTGGATCTCTCCACGCCCTGGCACGTCACACGCTCACTCACGAGCGCGCAGCACAAGGGTGGCGAACTCGACATCGCCAAGCACAACGGCGCGTGGTTGCCGAAGGACCTGGCGCCGCTCGCGCTGAGCGATCCGAAGTCGCTGTACCGCTCCGCAGTCGGGCAGGCCGAGCGGACGTATCGCATGCACGTCGTGGCGCTGGAGCAGGTCCAGGCGCCCGACGGGAAGATCCCCGACAACGACGTGGCCAAGGCCATTGTCGCCGACGCGGCCGGCTTCGGCCTGGCGGTGGCGCTGTACACGTGGAGGTGGATGGCCAGTGCGTGATCTGCACGAGAGTCACGGGTGCGACGGCTGCTGTGCCTGAGCTGCTCTACTGCGGCGGCGAGTCGAGCCGCATCTACAGTGGCCGCTGGCAGGTGCTCGTGTGGTTCCACCAGCGCGACGGCGAGTATGTGTGGGACGAGACGGACGCCGGCGACTACGACGCCGCCCTGGCGACGGTCCGCTCGTTCGGCGATGGCTCCGCGTGGCACGACCTGTACCACGTCGAGCGCGCCCTGATCGTGCCGGCTCCGGCCCTCTGACATCACCTCTTGACAAGGCGCGTGGGTATGCCACACTACCCACAGGAGGCCGGGGACAGGTCCCGGCGAGAGTCAAGGAGGACGACATGGTCTGCGGACACTGCGGCAGCGACGCCCTCGCGGTCGTCGAGCTGCTGACGCGTGAGGTCGGCATCATCGCGACCGATCGCTCCTACGTGCGCGATCCGCGCACCGTCTCACTGAACGAGCCGGAGGCGCCGATGCCGGTCGGCTTCAGGTGCTGGAGCTGCGGCTACCAGGCGCCGACGCTCATGGCGCTCTCGCGGACGCCCGCAGCACTGGCGGCGATCGCATGAGCGAACCGCGCGACACGAGCTACCACAGGCGCCAGACCGCCCAGAGGATGCAGGACCCCGAGTTCAGGTCCGCGTATGAGGCCGCGCGGGCGGAGATGCGCGAACCGACCACACAGGCGGGACGCGACCTGCTGGAGAGCCTGCGCGACTACTACCCGCAGCCGA
>JAJYNV010000166.1 GCA_021786135.1 Bacillota bacterium | reverse complement strand
ACAGGCAAGGACGTCGCCGCCATGCTGCCCCTGGAGCAGGCAGGCCTCGCGCATCTGTGCGACGGTCCCGCACGCATGACGCTCTACGCCCGCTACAACATGACCGCCGCACTGGCCGCTGCCTTCGGCGCACTGGCCGCGGCGGCACTGCCGCCGAGCCTGCACAGCGCCGCTGCGTTCTGGCTCTACGGGTTGATCGGACTTGCACTGATATGGCTCTACAGCGGACTCTCACCTGCGGTGGAAGAGACGCAGCGCAGCGAGGCGGCAGCCAAGGTACAGGGCCGGCTGCATGAGAGTCGGGGCATCGTGCTGCGCCTCACCGCCCTGTTCGGCGTCGATGCCCTTGCCGGGGGACTGGTCGCCCAGGGCATCGCCGTGCTCTGGCTTCACGAGCGTTTTGGCATCGCGGCCGGTGTTGCCGGCGTCCTCTTCTTCGCGACGAACCTGGCCATGGCGCTCTCGCAGCTCGCCGCGCCGTGGCTCGCGAAGCGCTTCGGCCTTCTCAACACAATGGTCTTCACGCACCTGCCGTCCAACGTTCTCCTGCTGCTGGTTGCCTTCGCCCCCAGCTTCCCGGTGGCTGCGGTCCTGCTCGTGGCGCGGAGCCTTCTGTCGCAGCTCGACGTGCCGACGCGCCAGGCTTACACGATGGTACTCGTGCGCCCCGAGGAGCGTGGTGCGGCAGCGGGCGTCACCGCCGCGGTGCGCGGCACGGCGTCCGCCGTATCACCCGCCATCACGGGCTTCGCCTTGACCATGGCCGCGATGGGCCTGCCGTTCATCCTGGCGGGCACCCTCAAGGCCGCGTATGACCTGGTACTCTGGAGCATGTTCCGCCGGGTGCCGCTGGCTAGCCAGGACTAGTGTCCGCCGGGACCGGCTGCAGCCAAAGGCAGCCGTCAGGCGGTGACCATATCAGGCAGCCCGCTGATCCTGCGCAACGCCCCAGGATCGCTTTGCCATCGGCCCATGGCTGCTGTCCGAATCGTGCCCAGGGGCCGCATGCGGCCGCTCGCGGGCACATGGTAGTCGGAGTCGGAGGCGAATGCGATGCACGAGGGCGATCTGATGGCGAGCCAATTCCTGCGCGACCACTTCGGCAACCGGGTGCGCGGATGCGCACCTCTCGCTGCCGGAGAGTGGTCCCGCGCCTATGCACTCGAGCTCGATGGGCGCGACGCGGTGGTGCGGTTTGGCGCCTTCCGTGAGGACTTCGAAAAGGATAGGGTCATGGGCAGGTACGGTTCCGCCGACCTGCCCATCCCCGCAGTGCTGGAAGTCGGCGAGGCGCCCTTTGGGTTCTACGCCGTCTCCGAGCGGGTCCGGGGCCAGTCGATCGAGGCACTCGACGAGCCCGCCATGCGGGACGTCATCCCCGAACTCCTCGCGGCTCTGGACGCCCTCAAGGCGCTGGACATCTCGACCACGCGGGGGGACGGCTATTGGGACGCGAGTCGCGTCGGACTCCACCCGACGTGGGCGGATGCCCTCAGCTCCGTGGCCGATCCTGGCGGCCGGATCGCGGGCTGGCGCGAGAATCTCGACAGGACACCGGCTTATGCCCGCCTCTTCGACCGAGGTGTGGAGAAGCTCCGGCAACTCGCGCCGCAGTTGAGACACCCGAGGGCTATCGTGCATGGCGACCTTCTCGGCAATGTCCTGGTGGACGCAGGCCGGGTCAGCGGCGTGATCGACTGGGGCAACGCGCTCTACGGCGACCCGCTCTACGACGTCGCCTGGCTTTTCTACTGGTGGCCCTGGTACCAGGCCTGGCAGGACATCGATCTGCCGGAGATCGTCCACCGGCATTGGCAGGCACGCGGAGGGCCGCCTGCCATGGCAGAGGAGCGCCTGCGCTGCTGCCTCATCCACATCGGCCTCTCTCACGTCGCCTACTGCGCCTTCAAGGGGCGGTCAAAGGATCTCCGGCGCCACGCCGAGCAGGTCGCCGCCTACCTTTGATCCAACTGCCCGACTAGGACTCCTGTGCGACCGACTCTGCCTCTTCCAGCCGCGTGACAGACTCGCGCATGATAGCTGCATCCGATACGAGCGGCGTCAAGGGGCCCTGGTGCAGAAGCAGCACGCGGTTCTGCGCACGGCTCGCCAGGACGAAGAGGTCCGAGGCGGCGTCAGGCGTCGACGGAAGCGAACGCGCATCGGTGTCCAGGACGAGGACGAGGTCGAACTCGAGACCCGCGGCGTCGGTGCGCGTGCCGAGGAAAGGCTCCCTCCCCTGGCCGAACGCGGCCTGCTTCGCCACCTGGCGCAGTGCCGGAAGACGGGTGGGGTCAGCGCAAAGGATGGCCGAGGTCGAGTGCGGCAGAGCCAAAAGAAGGCGGACGGCTACCTGCGCCAGATCGAGGTCCGGAGCCGTCTCCACCGCTACGACCGGCGGTGCTTCGCGCTCCACCGCCTCGATCGGGAGGAAAGGCAAATCCATCTTCGGGCCAACGATATTCAGGAGATCGACGATGGCCGGTGTCGAACGGTAGTTGATGCCGAGGTAGCGCACCACAGGCTCGGCAAAGCCGAGTGCTGCGAGGTCGCTCCAGTCCGAGAGGCCCACGAGCGCAGGGTCGCGCTGCGCCAGATCGCCCAGGACTGTGAAGGTGGCGTCAGGCACCACCCGCCGCAGCACCTGGTAGGCCAGCGGCGACACGTTCTGGCCCTCGTCCACCACCACGTGATGGAGGCCGCGCATCCGCCGGCCGGAAAGCAGCAGCCGCCAGTAAGCGAGTGCCGGCAGGTCGCCGAGGCCGGTGCCCGCCTCCTCACCCCTCTGCGCGAGGAGGGCCAGCTGCGCCTCTTGCGGCGTGAGCTCCGGAAGATTGCGATCGACAAGGACTTCGGCGGCTCGGTCGATCTCCGCCTCTACTTGGCGGTAACGCGTCTTGTCGCTCTCGTCCCAGCCAATGGCGAGCGTATGCAGAACGCGCTCCTTCGCCGGTCTTCCGATCCGCTCGCGCAGTGCCTTGCGCATCTCGTCGTAAGCGTCCTGGGTCAAAGCGGACGCCGCCTGCTGAAGATCGCCCTGCGTGATCTCCCAGCTGTCACCTCTTGCGCCCTCATCTGCCCCGAGCTGGCCTTGGCCCGCCGCGACGCGATCGCTGAGCCATTCCTCCTGGGCCGTCGCGAACTCGAGCATCCCCCGCCGCTGATCGGACGGAAGGCCTGGCACCTCCACCTCAGCGTAGGCGGCCAGCCATCCGTCGATCGACTCCTGACGCACGCCACGCACGCCGAAGCTCGGCAGTACGGCCTCCATGTAATCGACCAGGGCGTGGGAAGGCGACAGGATGAGGCAGGCTTCCGCCCTGAGACGGCGGCTCGGGTCGAGTGCGGCGTCGGTCACGAGATAGGCGATGCGCATCTGGCCGATCTGGGTCTTGCCGGACCCCGGCACGCCGTGCACCACCAGGAGCGGCACGCGCTCAAAGATGGCCTGGCTCTGCTGCCGGCCGATCGTCCGCACAATATTTCTCGCCTTGTCCCCCGCCATCGCCAGGACGCGTCCGAGAAAGGGATCTCCCGAAAGGGCTCCGGCCTCGCCGTAGCTTGAGAGCGCGTCCCCCATGTCGACGATATGCAGGTCGTGGATCTCGAAACGCCGCTTGAGGAGCGTACGCCCCCGGAACGCCCCGACCTCGATCTCCACGGGCTGCTCGGCGAAGGCGCGCGCCATCGGCACCGTCCAGTGGATCATCTGGGCTCCGCCAGCAGCGGAGAGGTCCGTCCAGTCATCGAGCACCTCGGACAGGTAGTAGCGCTCGATCTCGTCGCGGCCATCCGCCTGCACGTCCATGCGCGCGTAATAGGGGCGCTGGCGCCAGACGACGACGTGCTCGAGATCGCCGATGCGCTCGCGCCTGTAGCCGGCGAGCCGCCACGCCACCGCGTCCTGCGTCCGGCGGAATTCGGCCTCGCGCGCCTTGCGCTCCTCGCGTGTCGCCTCGAGGAGGTAGGTGAGTCCCTCGACGGTGGCGTCCAGGACCTCCTGTTCCTCAGGCCGCGTCAGGTAGCGGCCGGGCTCGGTATCCCCCATGGTCCCTCCTTCTGCCGCCCGTTGGCCACGGGCAAGCGGCCGTGCACGAGAGGCGCACGGCAGTGAGGGTGTTATTCTACTACATCCAGCCGGTCCAGGAGCAAGAGGGCTCGAACGCCACAGAACGCCGGCGTGGCTGCGGGCGCATGAGCACGGCAATCGGATGCCTCCCGCCCATGGTTTTCACCCTGCCCTCACCGCCGCCGAGACGGCCCGGTATGCGGCCGGCAAGCCCCTGAGCCCGCAAGCCATCGCTTTGCGGCGCCGGCATCAGGGCGTCAGCACCACACGGTTCTCGGCAACGGTATGCCACCGGCCAGTCCTTTGACGAACGAACTGCCAGGATGAGTCTCGAAAACACCGTCACCCGCTTGCCGTTTGAGACGCACTTCGCGCACGTTGGAAAACTGGGTCACAGTGAACGCAACTTCGGCGAGGCGCCCGCGTATCGAGAGGCTGCCGACGACGACGGCAAACCGGTCGCTGAGGTTCACCGTGGCCATGCCGCCCTGAAGCGATTGCCCACGGGCACCGTCGTGGCGCAGCCCATCGCGCCCTCCCGCCAGTCGGCAGGCGGGCAGAGAGACTCGTCGCACGTCCCCACCTCCCTCGAAAGGGCGAGGGCTAGACGGTCCGGTGCGAAAGCGGACGGCCGTAGCCGTCGGTCATGCTGTCGGTCGCGATGAGAATGATGTCGATCAGCCACCAGACGCCGAGGCCGCCGAACGTGATCAGCTTGAGGATGCCCGTGCCGATATGGCCCATGTAGAAGCGATCGACACCGAGATTGCCGAGGAAGATCGAGAGCAGAAGCGCAACCAGCCAATCCTTCGCGTAGGGATCGTAAGGCCTCGCACCCACACCGGTGGGGACGCCGCAGTGCACGCAAACGACCGCGCGCGGATCGATCTCCTGGCCGCAGGCCCGGCAATAGGCCTTCTGCCGGCCCGGTTCCGAAGATTCGCCCATGATCTCACCCCACACCCTCTAGACCATCAGA
>JAJYNV010000374.1 GCA_021786135.1 Bacillota bacterium | reverse complement strand
CTGGACAGCCTTCTCGAAGTGGAAGAAGCTTTCCGAGCCGGAATAGGCCTCGTCGCCGACCATCAAGGCAGCCCACTGATGGTCGCTCATGGCATTGGTGCCCGAGTCCGTGAGGAGATCGATGTAGACCATGCGGGATCGGATCAGAAAGGTGTTGTACCCTGCCCTCTCGATCTCTTGCACGCGCTCCTGGCGCGTCGTCATATGCAGCGGCTCGACAGCCTTGATGCGATAGGGTTCCGCCCGTTTCACCAAGCGTTGAAGACTCCCTTCCAGGGTTTTCATTCCACGGCCCATGCTACTCCTTTGCCGCAGGCGCGCAAAGGTCCGTGGGTGTTCGCCTCAGATGTCCAAGTCGACCACGGTGGCGCCGACGCCGCCTTCTCCCTGGGCGCCCAAGCGGTGCCCCTTGACGCGATGGTCTCCTTGCAGGAATTCGTGCACCGCCGTTCGCAAGGCGCCCGTGCCCTTGCCGTGGATCACGCGCACTGTGCCGAGTCCGGCCACCTGCGCATCGTCAAGGTAGCGGTCGAGGACCCCGAGCGCCTCTTCCGCGCGCATACCGATCAGTGTGATCTCGCTCTGCACGGTCTGCGCCTTCTGCTGGGCCAGGGCAGCCCAACCCGAGGCGCTCTTGGTCTCCTGCTTCTTCCCTCTCGCGATGCGCAGGTCCTGGATCGCGGCCTGAAGGCGCAGGCTGCCCACCGCCACCCACACGCGTCCCGCGTCATCCGGTGCGGACAGCACGCTCCCCTCCTGACCTACCTGCGGCACAAAGACGCGGTCGCCCGGGGCGACTCCCTGCGGCGCCGGCCCTGGTGGCGGAGCGGGGCGTTCCTCGTCCTGCAGAGCGGCCTCGACGTCTTCAATCCGCCGCCTGGCTTCCGCGAGCGCATCTTCGCGCCGTCGCTCGAGCTCCTCCTGGCGCAGGGCGTCTCTCGCCGCGCGCAAGCTCTGCCGCGCGCTCTGCACTTCGGCATCGAGCCGCGTGCGCAATTGCTGGCGCAGGGACCTGCGGTCCGCGTCAGCCTCGCGCCGCAGTTCCTCGCTGCGGCTCGCCTCGGCCTGAGCAATCCTCGCGGCGGACTCTGCCGCTGTGAGCTCCTGCTCGAGGCGCCGGCGCAAGGCGTCCACCCGCTGCAGCACCTCTGTCAGCTGGAGCTGCTCCTGCCCCAGGAGCTCCTTGGCCCGCGCCACGATATCAGAGCCCAGTCCTAGCCGTCCAGCAATGACAAATGCGTAGGAGCTCCCCGGAGCCCCTTGCTGTAGGCGGTAGCTGGGCTGGAGCGTTTCGGGATCGAACGCCATCGACGCATTCTCCACATCGTCGGTGGCATAGGCGAACGCCTTCAGTTCGCCGTAATGCGTTGTCACGAGGCCGAGTGCGCCGCTCTGGGCGATGCGCTCGAGAATCGCCTGCGCCAGGGCCGCACCTTCCTGCGGGTCGGTGCCGGCACCGATCTCGTCCAGCAGGACCAGCACATTCGGTCCAAGGCGCCTTGCGATGTCCACGATCGCCGTCATGTGCGAGGAGAATGTCGACAGCGACTGTTCGATCGACTGCTCGTCGCCGATGTCGCACAGGATGTCGCTCAGCACGGACACCATCGTGCCGGCCTCGGCGGGCACGTGCATTCCGCACTGCGCCATGGCCTGCAGGAGTCCGGCCGTCTTGAGGCTGACGGTCTTGCCGCCGGTGTTCGGTCCCGTGACCACCAGGAGCCGCCGGCCCGGTCCCATCTCGAGGTCGATCGGGACAGGATCGCGCAGCAGCGGATGGCGAGCCCGGCGAAGCCTGATGCGGCCACCGGAGTCGATCTCCGGCTCGACGGCGTGCATGTCGAACGCAAGCCGTCCGAGTCCTAGCGCGAGATCGAGCGCGGCTGTCGCTGCAAGGCCTGCCTCGATGGGCAGCGCATGGACAGCGATGCGGGCGCTGAACGCTGCCAGGATGCGCTCCTCCTCCTGCTCGGCTTGGCGCAACAGGGTCTGGGCCTCATTCCCCATCTCGAGGGCGAAGAGCGGCTCGATGAAGAGCGTTTGACCGGTCTGGGATGCATCATGCACGACGCCGGGAATCCTCTGCTGGTGCTCGCGGAGCACGGGGAGGCACAGGCGCCCTCGACGCAGCGTGACGAGCGGTTCCTGCAGATAGCGGCTGAGGTCCGGATTGCGCAGCAGGGCCTCGAGGCGCTGGCGCAGTGCCTGCTCCTTCTCCCTGCGCGCGCGGCGGAACCGGGCAAGCTCCGGGCTGGCCTCATCAGTCAGTCCCTCCGGCCCGAGCGACCGTTGCAGGTCCTGCTCGAGATCAGGGATCTCGGTCAGGAGCTGCCCGTCCTCCCACAGCGTCGGCCAGTCTTCGCGGCCCGCAAGCAGTTGCTGGCGGCTGCGCCGCATCGACGAAAGGCTCTGCTCGACCTCGACCAGATCCTCGACGGTCAGCGAGCCCCCCAGCGCGGCTCGCCGCAGATGGGGGCCGATGTCACGCACGCCGCCGAGCGGCAGGCCGCCCGCGCGGTCCAAGAGCCGGCGTGCTTCCGCCGTACGCAAGAGCCGCCAGCGCACCTGACCGGGGTCCGACTCCGGCCAGAGATTCAGCGCCGCCGCCTGACCCACCGTCGTGTCGCAGCGGCTTGCAAGTCGTTCCTGCACGGCCCGAAATTCGAGCAGGCGCAGGCTGCGCTCATCCAACCGTCCCAACACCTCCGCCAAATCATCCGCCGCTGCGCCGCATCTGCGCAAACTTGCGGTCGATGTACTGCACGAGCGTCTCACCGTTCGGCAGGCCGATCTCACCCGCGGTCACCGGCTGCATTGCCGTCTTCATCAGCACCGAGACCTTGCCCGTGGGCTCGAGGCGCACGGTGTCCACGTCCTCGATGCGCTTGATCCCCTGCTCGCGCAGGCTGATCATCAGGTCCGACTGCGAGAGGTGCTCACGCTGCATATTCTCGTGCCGGATCTTGCCCTTTTCGACGAGTATGCTGGCCACTCCCTGCGAAACCTGCTCCAAGGGCCGCCATTTGAGGTTCAGCCACGTCAGGCCGAACTGCAGCCCACCCAGGGTGATGATCGAGATGACCGGCAGCAGGATCGATTTCGACGTCTCCTCGATGCCTATGGCCACCGCCTCGCCGATGATGATCACGACGGCGATGTCAAACGGCGCCATGTGGCTGACCGAGCGCTTGCCCATCAGACGAAAGACGACGAAAGCCAGAAAGTACAGAAGCCCTGTGCGCCAGAGCTCAGCGAGCAGATCGTGCCACGGCATCTCCATGTGCAACGCCTCCCGGGGATCAGAATTCCCCGCGGGAACCATCCGGCGTCCCAACACGTTCAGGCAATCACTGTCGCAAGTGGGCGCCGGCCAACAAGGATGGCATTCTCCTCGCCGAGATGCCCCCGCCGCGGAGGCTGCAGGTCACGCACAGCCTGCGGCCAGTGTTCGGCCGATACGTCCTTCCGCGTGGCGGGCGGATCTGACAGGCGATGCAGCCGGTTCACGAAGACGCCGTAACGCCAGACCATGTCCTCGCCCTCGCGTCAGCGGCTGACGGCAACCAGGAGGCCGCCATTCGGTGTCAGGTTCAGGCGGCCACCCCGAAAGGCGGCTGCGACGGTGATCGCCCGACTGGTCGCCTGGTTCACGTCGTGCACTCCGCGTTGCACGGTTCCGTCTGCCCGCATGTCGTGAATCACGCCTGCTGCCGTGATGACAACGCGGTTGCCGCACTGCTCGATGCGCTCCACGTGGCCGCGCAGGATGCCCTGGTACACCTGCCACACGCCGCGCAGATCGGGCGCCTCCGGCGGCAGCGCTTCCGTGCAGCCGGCGAGTACGCGCGGGGGAAAGTGTGAAACCCGCCCTGCGGCGTGTAGGCTACCGCTATGTCATCCGCCGCCGAGGTAGCGCGGCCGCCTGGTAAGCGAAGTCGTAATCCTGGGGATCCTCGGGTACCTGCAGCCGAGACGCCCGCCTCGGACGCGTCAACATGCGCCAGAGAGTCCCCAACACCAGCCTCAGCATCGCGGCGCTGCCCCCTATCCATTGCGATGCGTTTCGCGGGCGCCAGCAAAAGGCCCCCCGAGGGGAGTTCCCCCGGGGGGCGCAGCCTACCGTACGAACACGCGGCTCTGCTCAGTCGCCAGATCCGCGAAGAATAGCCTGCGGCACCTCATGGTGGAAGTTGACCCGCAGCCAGCCACGCGCGTTGGCCGCCTCGGCCACGCGGTGCACCGCCACGAGGTACGCGGCCTCGCGCATGGTCACCTTGTGCTGCTTGCGCATGTCGTAGATGGTGTCGAACGCGTCGTTCATCATGCGCAGGAGCTTCTCGTTGACCTCTGCCTCCGGCCAGTAGTAGCCCATGGTGTTCTGGACCCACTCGAAGTAGGACACCGTCACGCCACCGGCGTTGCAGAGGATGTCCGGGATCACCAAGATGCCGCGCTCGGCGAGGAGCTCGTCGCCTTCGGGCGTCGTCGGGCCGTTCGCGGCCTCTGCCACGATGCGAGCCTGCACCTTCTCGGCGCGCTTGCCGTCGATCTGGTTCTCGAGCGCCGCCGGCACCAGCACGTCCACGTCGAGGGCGAAGAGCTCGTCCGTCGTGATCTCACGGCTGCCGGGGAAGCCCTTCGTGGTGCCGTTCGCCGCGGCGTACTCCAGGAGGGCCGCGATGTCGAGGCCATCGGGGTTATAGGCGCTGCCGCGCACGTCGGAGACCGCCACGATCTTGATGCCCGCCTCGGCCAGGAGGCGCGCGCTGTGCGTACCCACGTTGCCGAAGCCCTGGATGGCCGCGGTCGCCTTCTTCGGGTCGATGCCGAGGCGCTCCATGGCGCGCAGCACGACGAAGAGCACGCCGCGCCCGGTCGCCGCGTCGCGTCCGGCCGAGCCGCCCAGGACGAGCGGCTTGCCCGTGATGAAGCCCGGCGTGTGGTGGCCGCGCACCTTGTCGAACTCATCGAGCATCCAGCCCATGATCTTCGGGTTCGTGTTGACGTCCGGCGCCGGGATGTCGGTCTCCGGACCCATCACCGGCGAGAGGTGCCGG
>JAJYNV010000287.1 GCA_021786135.1 Bacillota bacterium | reverse complement strand
CGATCTTGGCCGAGGATGGCTTCCAGGACATCCTCGGGGTACCCCTGCTGGCGCAGGATTTCAACGCCCTTGTACGGATGGTCCTCGAGGCTCGGGTAGATCTCGTAGTCCATGTCGTGCAGGAGACCGGTGATGCCCCAGAGCTCTGGATCCCCGCCGCGGAGGCCGGCATAGTACCGCATCGCAGCCTCCACTGCCAGGGCGTGCTTCAACAGCTGGGGCGACTTCGTATATTCGCCGAGCTGCGCAAAGGCTTCTCCACGCGTCTTCTCCAAGCGTCTACTCCCCCTTGAACCCGATGTCGGCTGGTACCGGCAGAAACATCCCCTCAGCCTCGGCCACGACCTCCCCTGCAACCAGGATCACGGCCGAAGCCTTCGCAAAGCGGCGCGTCACCCGCTCGCAGCGCGATTCCACTCTGAAGGGCTCCTCCGTCGGCAGAGGCTTGCGGTACCGCACCGAGATCTCCGCCGTCGCGACGCCCGGCATGCCTCTCATCGCGACTGCATAGTACATGGCCTCGTCGAGAACCGCTGCAATGATCCCACCGTGGCTGCGCCCAAGAAACCCCTGCAGATGGCTCGGTACAACACCGTCTGCCACGGCGCCGTCCTCTGTCTTCGTGAACTGCAGGTGGAGACCATGCGCGTTTTGGCTCCCGCAGACGAGGCAGCCTCCGTCATCGCGCCAGACCATCGACTCCTTCAATGCGTCCCGCCTCGCCAGAACCCGGAATAGACGCGAGGGAAATAGCGCTCGTAGAGCGCGGGGTTGAGCTGCAGCGGCTGCTCCTCGCGCAGACGCCGCAGCGCCGCTACATCAAGGTCCGCAAAGACGAGAGCCTCGCCTTCAGGCCGGTCTGAGACCGCGAGCCGGCCGTCGCCGGCCTCGGTGAGAGCCAGGGGCGCATAGATGCCGGCGTGGCCTGTCAGTCGCATGCCGAGGGCGTCGCCGACGAGAGCTCCCTGCACGGCGAACACCTGGGACTCCTGCACGCGCGGCCAGACACCCCGCAGTGCCTTCCACGGGTTGTACGGATGCTCCGGATCCGCCATCGGCAGCACGACGATCTCCGCGCCGAGCTGGCGCAGGATGCGGAACGTCTCGAAGAAGGTGGCATCCATGCATACGGGTAGGCCGATCCTGCCCAGCGCCGTGTCGAACACCTCGAGATCCTCGCCCGCCGCCAGTCCCCACTCTTCTTCCATCGGCATCAGGTGGCACTTCGCCTGGCGCAGGATGCGCCCGTCCGGCGTGAAAAGGTGGCCGATATTAAGCACGCGCTGGTCGGGTAGCGGCAGAACAGCGGAGCCTGCGGCGATGTGCACGCCGAAGCCCCGGGCGAGGGTTGCGAAGGTCGTGTCGTAGATTCGGTGCGTCGCACGTCCCAGGAGGCGGAAGAGGTCTGCCACCTGCACGTCGTCCCCGATCTGCTGGATGGCCTCGTCCACCGTCAGGCTCTGCAGCAGGGGACCTATCCCGGGCATGACCCCGACCAAAAGGCTCGCCGTGTCCTCGGGAAAGGCAACGAGTTCCGCGCCATCGGTCACGGCAGCGCGCACATTGTCGTAGGCGAGGTCGGCGAACTCCTCCGCCGTCTCGCACAGTCGCCACTCCATCTGCACAGCGCACGCCCGCACGACACCCACCTCGGGCGTCCGCACGCGATGGCGGAAGCCGCGGCGAGAGAGGCGACGGTTGATGCGTCCGGGCCGCGAGCGCATTTGCAGCATGAACTGCAGGGTCAGGTCGCGCAGGTTCATGGCAGTCTCCTGTATACGAGCGGCAGATACTTGCGATAGAGACCGGGGTTCAGATGGCGCAGCAACGGATAGTCGCGCCGCACCTTCTGGAGATCGTCGACACGCAGCGTCGCGACCTGCGCTCCCGTGCCCACGAAATAGCCTGGGCGCGGCAGGAATCCCGCCTCATCCTCCGTCATCTCGCAGGGGGCGAGGATCGCGGCACGGCCCGCGTAGGCGCGCTCGCCCAGCATGCCGTAGAGACCCGCTTCCACGCCGAATACCTGGTTCTGCTGCACCTCCTGCCAGAGGCCCCACAGAGCCTCCTCGGAGGAATAGGGCGCCTCCGGAGCCAGCGGGGCGAGGAGAATGTCCGCGCCCTGCAGAGCCAGAATCCGGCTCGCTTCCGGGTACCAGGCGTCCCGTCCGACGAGCAGCCCCACCTTCACTCCTGCGTCGACGGCGATCGGTGAGATTTCATCCGAAACCGCCTGCACGAACGCGTCGCGATGCGTCTGAAGTTGTTCGCCCACCAGGTTGCCCTGCTTGTCAAAAACGGCGGCATACTGCTGGACGCGGGCCTGGGGGGTTACGAGGTAGACTGTGCCTGGCACCACGACGGCTCCCAGGGTGCGCGCGGCATAACTGCCGGCAGCGAGGTAGGCGTCTTTGAGGGAAGCGTCAGCCAGGGCCGACGCCTGGGGATCCGAGAAATCGAGCTGAGGAACGAGGCCCAGCGCCAGCAGGCCTGGGAACAGGTAGAGGTCGGCCGGACTACGCTGGGCGGTGGACTCCGCAGCCTGCACCAAGGCGCGGCCAAAGGATGCTGCGTCGGGTGCGGCGAACGGTGGGAGGCGAAACGTCGCCACGGTGAAGTCGTGCTCCAGCGTTGCCCCTCCTCGCACGAAGCTACACGCCCGCTTGAGGCATTTCCGACATATCTCGGCAAACTCCTGCAGAAAGGGATGCAGCATCATCGAAGACTCATCCGCGACTGGCCTTGCGGCATGGGAGCAGGGCTTCACGCCACGGGCGTGGACATCTGGCGAGGATTATGTACTGGGCGACCGCGTGCAGGGCCTGCGGCGCGACCGCAATACGGTAGCCGGGCGCGTGCTCGGAGCCCACGGCGACTACTGGGTGCGTTTGGAGCTTGCCCTGCCGATCGTGTCGGCCTGCGACTGCGGCAGACCCAGATGCCGCCATGCAGCCGCGATCATCCAGGCCTATCATGCCCACCGCCTGCCAGTGACCGACGTCGGCCGCATCCTGGACGAGTTCCTCGCCCACCCGCGCCGTGCCCCCCTCGCTGCGGCCGCTCTGGGCGAGGATCTCGTGGACGCCATGCAACTGCCGCCGCTCGACACGGAGGACATCTGGGCCCTCGAAGGCGAGCGGCGGCTGCTCGCGCTCGACGCGGCACTGCGCCTGAGCCTGGATCCGGATCCACTCCTGGCGCGGGCACTGCCCGAAGCGCGGCACGACCCGGCCCTCAGCACGCTGCTGGCCGGTGCCATGTCGGCGCGTCCGCCAGCGGCAGCCGACTGGCCGCTCCTCCTGCGTAAGGCGCCGGCGGTCCTGACTCCCCTGCTCGCCGACCTTCGCCCGGAGGATCTCTCTAACGCCGGGATCATGGCAGCGCTCTGGCAGGCAGCCGCTGAGGGTGACCAGGAGGGACTTGTGCGGCTCGCTCCGCACGCCATCGCGATCTCGCCGGGCGACGCCTACCCTGCGCTCGCGTCGCTCGCCGGCCGTTTCCCCGAACTCCTGCCTTCGGTCCTTCAGGCCGCTCGGGCGGCCGGTTGCCTCGCCCGCGCGGCGGTGCGCCTCGCGCGCGCATCGGACCGGGCACCGGAGGACGAGGCGGCTCGGATCGACCGCGTGCTCTTGCGTGCTGAAGACCTGCCGCAAAGGCTCAAGGTCCTGCTGCGTCTGCGCACTGCCGCGGCAGCCGAGGGCGCCGCACAGATCCTCGCTGCGCGCCGCGCAGCTCTGGCGGCTGGAACGTGGCAGAGCCTCCGACCCGCTGTCCTGCGTCGTATCCGGCAGCGTGCGGACGGTGCGGTTCTCGAGACGCAGCTGCTGCTTGCCGAAGGGGATCTCGAAGCAGCCGCGCACGCAGCCGCGCACTGCCGGTCGTCGCCTCTGCCGGAGCGCCTGCTGGCCGAAGCGCTGCGGGCATCGGACCCTGCCGCCGCCAGGCGCCACGAACTGCGGGCGCAGGCCATCGCTGCCCAGTTGACTCCACCGGCAAAACCGCCCAAGGGCAGGTTCAGCGCTGCGCGGAGAAGAAATCCTAAGACCGGGAGGTGAGGTAGTGGAACGGCTTCAGCGGCTGCGCGAGGCTTTGAGCGAAGACGAATGGCACGAACTCGAGCGTCTCGTGCCCGAGGGCGCGACACTGCCCTTCGATCACCCCGACAAGCTCGACAGACTCATCGCCGACGCGGACGACAGGATGATGGAACTGCTCATCAAGTGTCAGGCCGTGCTGGAAGCCGACCTGCCGCCCGCCGCTCCCGCGCCGCGCACTGATGCGACGCTCGTGTTCACCTTCGAACCAGCGTCGAAGGAACTCGAGCACTTTCTGGGTTCGCTCCGCCGCAACGGCTTTCAGGCGACCACACTCGAGGGCATCGAAGCGACGGTGCACGTCTACCTTGACGGTGTGACGGACCAGGAGTTCTTTTATCTGAAGGAAACGGTTCGCTCGCTCTACGAGTTCACGCGCCTGGCGCTCGGTCATAACCCGAAGGGAAGGCGTTTGCACACGTCTTGAGACCGAGAGAGCCGAAGCGCAGAATACGTTGTGCTGGGGACCACTGAACACGAGCAGGGGGGATCGCCGTGCGGCGACTTCGTCCGGACTTCGGTTTGAATGTGCGCATGCTGTTCTCGCTGCTCCTCCTCGCCGCCCTCTACACGCTGTTCGTCTGGGTCCTGCTGCGGGCAGGGGTCGGATTCCTCGGCGTCGTGGTGTTCGCAGGCGGCCTTCTGCTGGTGCAGTACTACTTCTCGGACCAACTCATCCTGGCATCGATGGGCGCGCGCATCCTGCGCTCGGGCGAGGACCCGGAACTCGAGCAGATGGTCGCGCGCCTCGCGCAGCTCGCCGACATCCCCACGCCCAGGATCGCCATCATGCGGACGGACATGCCGAACGCCTTCGCCACCGGGCGCTCGCCGCGGCATGCCGTCGTCGCAGTGACGACCGGCCTTTTGCAGCGCCTCAGCCCAGGCGAGGTGGAAGCTGTGCTGGCCCACGAGATCACGCACGTGCACAACCGCGACATGGCGCTCATCACGATGGCGAGCTTT
>JAJYNV010000115.1 GCA_021786135.1 Bacillota bacterium | reverse complement strand
GGACGTCGAGTACTCCATCAACCGTCTGACGTCGTGGGACGCCACCGGCGCGAACGGCCCGTCTCCGTTCGGCAGCGACTTCTCGGACATCGTGGGCTACAACCAGTGGTTCAACAATGGCAAGCAGCCCCCCGCGAGCGTCACGGGGCTTTCGGGCATCACCACCCCGGACCCCTACACGGTCGTGATCAAGCTCTCGGCCCCGCAAGCCTACTTCCTCAACGAGATGGCGCTGCCGAGCGCCTACATTGTCGACCCCAAGGTCACCCAGAAGTACGGGCCCAACCTCTACGCGCAGCACGCGGTCGGCACCGGGCCGTACAAACTCCTCTACTGGCACCAGAACAAGCAGATGGTGCTCGTGCCGAACCCATACTACCAGGGCACCCAGAAGGCGAAGCTGAACAAGATCATCTTCAACGTGAACGTACCGGCGGCGACCCAGTTCCTGCTCTTCGAGAAGGGACAGGTCGACATGATCTTCCAGCCCGACTCCTCCACCTACCTCGCTGCCCTGAACAACCCCAGTGTCGCGAAGACCTACATCAAGAACCAGACAAATGCCGTCTGGTACCTGGCCTACAACGTCACGAAGGCGCCCTTCAACAACGTCAAGGTGCGTCAGGCCGTCAACCTGGCGATTGACCGCCAGCAGATCCTCAAGCTCGTCAACGGACGCGGCATCATCGAAACGCAGCTCCTGCCGCCCGCCATGCCGGCCTACGAGAGCTCCATGAAGGGCTACGCGTACAACCCGACCGAGGCAAAGAAGCTGCTTGCGCAAGCGGGATACCCCAAGGGCTTCACGATCACCTTGGCCTACACGTCTGCGCGGCCGTTTGTCGAGACCGTCATGCAGAACATCCAGGCGCAGCTCGCCAAGGTCGGCGTCAAGGTCAACCTGCACAACATCCCTGAGACCGGCACCTACTGGCCGTACACCATGGACAACTCGCAGAATTGGAACCTCTCCTGGACCGACTGGTGGCAGGACTACCCGGACCCCCAGGACTTCATGTTCAACCTCGGCAGCGGCCTCAGTTCCAATGAGACCGGCGGCTGGAAGAACACGCAGTTCGAGAACCTTGTCACCGAAGCCGACAACCTCCCCGCCTCGCAGAACGCGAAACGCTGGCAGCTCTACGACCAGGCCCAGCAGATCTGGTTCCAGCAGGCACCCTGGGTGCCGCTCTACTACCCGGTGTGGGATGCCATGGTGCAGCCGTGGGTCGAGCCGCACAACGTCAACGTCCTCCTGCACCCTGTCATCGGTCCGCAGATCCGCCTGTTCTCGGTGAAGAGCCACTAACGAACCTGATGGGGGCGGGCACCGGCTCATGCTGCAGTACATTGCGCGTCGACTGCTCTGGGCGCTTCTGGCCGTCCTGGGAATCAGCGCGATCACCTACGTCATCGCGTTCGGAATCCCATCCAACCCCGCCAAGATGATCGCCGGCCAGCACGCCACCGCTGCGACGGTGCACGCGGTCTACATGCAGATGCACCTGTATCTGCCCCTCTGGGAGCGCTTCCTCCTCTTCCTCTGGGGGATGCTGCACGGCAACTTCGGCTACTCATACGTCTACCACCGCCCTGTGCTGGACATGGTCGCCGCAGCGGCTCCCGCGACCATGATGCTGGCGCTGGCGGCCATCACGGCGGAGCTCCTGATCGGCATCCCCGTCGGCATCGTGTCGGCTGCCCGCAAGGGACGCCTAGCGGATTCCGTTTTGACCATCCTTACGCTCGTCGGCATCTCGATGCCCACCTACTGGGTCGGCATGATGCTGCTCCTCGGGTTCTCGTTCAAGCTTGGCTGGTTCCCGATGAACGGGTACTCGGCGCTCGGAGTCGTGCTGCCGGCCCTGTCGGTCGGGATTACAGGCTCCGCGTACTATGCGCGCATCCTGCGCTCCACGATGCTCGAGGTGATGCACCTCGACTACGTCCGCACGGCTCGCGCCAAGGGTCTTGGCGAATGGCGGGTACTGCTGCACCACACCGTCCGCAACGCCCTCATCCCCGTCGTCACGATGCTCGGCCTCGACTTCAGTAGCCTGCTCGGGGGCCTGATCGTGTCCGAGGTGATCTTCGGCTGGCCTGGGCTGGGTCTGTTGGCGAACCAGGCCATCGGCAGCCTCGACGAGGCAGTGATCGAAGGGGTCACCCTCTACGCAGCCATTGCGGTGGTCATCGTGAACCTCGCCGTAGACGTCGTCTACGCCTTCCTCGACCCGCGCATCACGTACTCCTGAGCCGGGCGCGCGAGGCCCGCCGAAAGACCCGCCGCACGACGCGGCGGGTCTTTCCCATGAGCCTCGATCGCTCGGGATGGAGCGGGGGCAGAACGGTGGCTAAGCTGCCACCACAGCGCTGCCGCCAAGGCGCAACCTTTGTATGTGTCGAGCCTTTTGCGCTGTGACCGTTTCGCGGCACGAACGGGCGCTCGCTGACGGGCTGGTGAAGGTCCTGCCACGTTTGCGGGCGATTCTCGGGCGTAGGCGCTACGAGAGCGAGGCGTTGTCGGCCGGGCAGGCACGTCAAAGCTGGTCGTGGCCGCCACGGCCCGGCCTGCATCAAGTGGCAGGTTCGACGTGTTCAGGCGACCAGGCTGCGGATCTTGCCCTTCTCGTGCTCACGGATGTGGCCGATCGCCATGGCCAGCATCACACAGAGCGCGAGGCCCACGCGCATCTTCATCTTGGCGAGGCCGCGGATGGTGTGCAGTTCAAACCCGAACGAGACATCGAGACGGCTGTTCACCCGCTCCACCGCCGTGCGCTCCTTGTAGAGTCGCTGCCAGACGTAGCTGGAGCGGTCGATCGGTGTGAAGATGCGCCGGTCGATCGCGAGCGGCACGCGCAGGCCCTTGGCGAGCGGACAGGTATCAAGGGCCCGGCACGTGATGCCGCTGTGGCGGGCCGGGCAGAGCTTCTTCAAGGTCATGCGGTCCTTCTCGAAACCGCCGTTGGCCATCCGATGCCTCGTGCCCGTCTCGGGCGCGTAGCAGTCGACGTTGCCGTGCAGGTCGTAAGTCGCGTTCGCATGGCCCGGCAGGAGCCGCGACGTCTCGCCATCCCGCCAGGAGTTGCGGATGTCGTGTCGATCACCGGCTTGATGCCGTACTGCTCAAAGAACGTCACCGTCAGATCGGTGTCGTCGTAACCCTTGTCCGCTGTGAGGCTCGCCATGCGCTCAAGCAGCCAGTGCCTGGCGCTCGTCCATCTGCTGCAGCAAGGCCTTGCCGCCGGGTAGGTCCACCGTACTGGCCTTGGTGACGGCGAAGGCGAGCGACAGATCGTACACCGTGTCCACCACGAGGTGCAGGCGGTAGCCGAACCAGCGGACGACCTTCTCCCACGCCGTACTGTCCTTGTGCTTACCCTTGTAGCTCTTCTTCCCGTAGTCCCCATCGGTGTCGCGTCGTCCGTCCGGGACATCGCTGCTCGCCTTGTGCTTGGCGAACGAGGGCAGTGCCTTGCCGTCGAGGGCACCGCGCTGCCCGAAGCCAGGCAGCAACGTTGCCAGTTCCGCAACCATCCGCTCGAACATGGCGTCGATCTCCTCACCATGCCGGACGACACCATGCAGGAAGCGGGTGTATGCAGCTGCCGATGGCACGCCGCTGAGCCCGCAGAGATAGCGAAGTTGGCCGTTGCGCCCCAATTCCCGCCGTAGGCTCTCGATGCTCGCATGCTGGAACACAATGCCCGCCAGCACCGAGTTCCAGATCGCCCGCACCGGATAATCGTCCCGGCCGTGCCCGCGCAGCACCTCAAGCCTCTCCACCAGCGGCCCGTCGGGCAGGTATTCAAGCGCTAAACGCAAGCGATCGAGATCGCCCAGGGCCTCACCTTGGTCCCACGCAAAGAGCGGAAGTTGTGGTATGATGGCCATGCAAGTGAGTCCTTCCTTCGGTAGATTTGGTTGTCTTAGCAACTCCCATTCTACCAGATGGCCTCACTTGTGTCTTTATTGCAGGACCTATATGCAGACCCAAGAGATCAAGGGCATGGGGTGAATCTCATGATCCACCCCATGCCCTCGCTGCAAAACGCCTGCATTCTGCTACCTTACTGGGGTAAACAACTTCTTGCCCTATTCGCCAGCCCGCTCCCCGAGCGGATCTCACGACAACGGAATTACCTCGTGTCAAGGGATTCGCCCATCAGACCGGCAAGACCTACCCTCCTGCCTTTCGAGACGCTGCGCAAGGGGGCCGGGGCGTCCGGCACGATCGAAAGGTCCGCGCTCAGCAGGCGGATGACAGTGGCCGTGAGCCGCAGGCCAATCACATCACTCACTGCGCGCGGATCTCCTTGCCATTCTGCGCCGGCTACGAGCCGCGGCGGGCCTTTCTGGACGTTCCGCAACCGACAGGGCGCGAACCTCTCTGAGGTCTACGTGCGTCGGCTTGTGAGCGACCTGGCGCATCAAGCCGGGATTCGCAAGACGGTGACGGCGCACGTTCTGAGGCACTCCTTCGCCACGCTGATGTTGAACGGAGCCGACCTGCTACGCGTCAAGGAGGACCTCGGCAACGGTTCCCTCTCGACCACGGAACGCTACCTGCACGCAGCCAAGAACCTGGAGCAGGGGAGCGCAGACTTCCTGCCGTTCGCGGTGTAGAAGATCAGCGAGCCAGATAAGAAGATCGGCACGGGTGGCGCCAACGCGCTGCCCGTGCTTCTTTCTCCGGACGTTTTTTGAAGAGTCGGTCTCTGATGCGGCTTTAAGTATAGATGGCCTGAAAAGAGGGCGGAAATGCCGTGGATTTAGGCATTCCCTTTGTAGGTAGAAGGAGTGGTCACTCTCTACGCCACAGCCTCGTGCAGAAGGGAGGTGCGAAAGTGCATCTCATAACCCAGATCGCTCTAGGTATCATTGCCTCGCTGATCGCCGGATGCCTCATCTTGGGCTTCGAGATCCTAACCGGACTCGTGCATTGAGGAGGAGGAGGTGGCGGCCGATGCGTCACCGAAACTTGGCCACGAGGAGCTTGCCTCCTTGCGAACTCGCCCCCCGCCGCCTTCCAGCGGCCAGTCCGTCGCAAGACGGAACGACGGGGGGTGGTGCATCTGGCAGATCG
>JAJYNV010000301.1 GCA_021786135.1 Bacillota bacterium | reverse complement strand
GAAGGGATGCGCGAGGAGCAGCGCATTGATATCGGTGCGGCCCCTGGCAAGATCACCGTCCGGCAGCGTCTCCGGCCCGGCGACGAGCAGGCCGCTATTGGGGTCGACTGGGCCGCGCTCGCCGAGACCGTGCTGGACCGTCTCGACTTGGACTCTGTACCAATTGCCGAGAAAGTCGCAAAGGATGCCACCGTGCCGCGCAAACTCGCGGTAGTAGTCCGAGGCGCCTTCCCAGGTGCAGATCGCGGCGAGGTGAGGCGGCTGAAGGGAGGCGACCTGCCACTGGTTCATCGCGTAGTAAGAGATGCCGAGCATGCCGACCTTGCCGGTGCTCCACTCCCGTCCCGCCGCCCACTCGATGCAGTCGTAGATGTCCCGCGTCTCGCGTGCCGACCAGCAGTCGATCACGCCCGGCGAGCGTCCGGCGCCTCGGGAGTCCACACGCACGCAGACGTATCCCTCGCACACCCACTTCTCCGGATCCGCCACCTCCCAGTTCTGGTACTTGTTGGTGGAACCGGCGATGACGTCGGGGTATTGCGTGGCCATCAGCCGCCACTGGTCCTTATAGCCCACTTGGAAAGGCAGACCCTTGCCGTAGGGTCCATAGGAGAGAATAACCGGGTACCTGCCATCATCGATTGGACGGTAGACATCGGCCCGCAGGACGATGCCATCATCCATTGGAATGGGCAGGTCCCAGTCGATCCGCATGTTGTCCGCGGCGACGGTCTTCTCTCTCATCTCTTCAGTCATATTCGCTCAGCCCCAAATACTGAAGCCTCTCTATTGCCGAAAGGGGTCTGCGGGCCGGCATCCCAGTGAGGGAGGAGGGGAGATAGTCTCCCCTCCTCCCTCCGTTCCTTGCGGTTTCTGCCCTACCTAGCTAGTAGACGCCGGGCAGTCCGCAGACGATCAGCTCTTTTCCTGGGAACCGGTAGAAGACTTCGAACCCGTCCTCGGTGACCACACCGCAGTGCTCGATCTTCACGCCGTCCTTGGCCCATCTGTCTCCAAGCCACGTAAAGCAGCCCGCCTCGACAGCGAAGGTCATGTTCGGCTCGAGCTTCCCTGCGGGGAAATCACCCATGAACTGGCCGCTGGCCCCGGGAACGGTGGCACCCGGATCGCCCGAGCGCAGCCCGATCGGGTGGGCTGTTGAGCCGTAGAAATACCGTCCCGGCTCAGGCCACTTCGGTATGCGTCCCCACAGACCCGGCGCATCGCCCTTCCTCAGCCATTCCTGCTGTACGTCCGCGGTAGTGATGCCGGGCTTGAACGAGTTGGTCAGGGCTATCAAAGCCTCGTAGCAGACGTTGTACACATCCTTCTGGAATTCGGTTGGCTTGTCTCCTACGAGATAGGTGCGATAGAAACAGGTGCGATAGCCCTGAAAACTCACGCCATTGATATCCAGGACGACCATGTCGCCAGGTCTCACCATCCGATCGGTGGGCATATTTGGCACGCCGTAGCCCGATCTTTCCCCGGTGCAGACTACGAAGCTGGGGCCTTCCAGCTCCTCCGCTCCATGCTTGAAGCAAGCGTTTGCGGCAACTCCGGCAATCTCCAGCTCGGTCATGCCGGGCCGCAGAGCCTGACATACATCCCAGTGGGCGGCCTCGCCGATGACGCCTGCATTCCGCAGGCAGTGGATCTCATCCTGGGTCTTGACCTTGATCGCATCGACCATGCAGGTGTTGCCGTCGACGATGTTGATCCCCGCCCGCTTGCAGGCCTCGAGCATGTTGGCGCTTGCGATGTCGATGCCGCAGGGCATGTCGAAGACCTCATGCTTCTTCAGCAGGGCCTTGATCTCATCGCAGGTCTCGTCGAAATAGCGGGGCATGAACTCCGGCGCATCGGGGAGACCCTGGCAGAGCTGGTAGACCTTGGACGTCTTCAGCACCATCTTGCCTTCAAACCAGGGCATCCGGAGCCGCTCCCACGCGCCATTCAGGTGATCGACGGGGACGTAAGGAAGGCCTTCGCCCTGAATCAAGAGAACGAACGTGCCCAGCCTGCGCCTGGCGTACTGGTGGAAGGAGTAATAGCCGAGGTAGCGATGATAATCGTAGTCGTAGAGAATCATCGCACCTAAGCCGTACTTCTTCAGTGCTGCCTGAGCCCTCGCCACCCTCTCGTTACGCATGCGCTCCGGATCGTAGGGGCGGAACTCATAGTCAACCGTGTACCTTCCGTACTGCATGGGATCCAACCTCCAAGCGTTGCTTTGCCTAAGACTGCCGCCC
This sequence comes from Bacillota bacterium, assembly GCA_021786135.1. GTDB lineage: Bacteria > Bacillota > Sulfobacillia > JAJZYS01 > JAJYTV01 > JAJZQO01. The sequence goes on along the minus strand of JAJYNV010000301.1, from coordinate 2,840 downwards.
GAACCTCGCTACCTCACCGGCGGGTAATCCCGGCTGTAGACCGGATGCGCCAGGAAGGTCTTGGGATCGTACGGACCGAACTGCGACACGCTCGGAATGGTATCGATCACGGTGTTCTGCAGCTTGCCGTTGACCAACTCGGTCTTCCTGATGTAGATGTTCTGGATGGGATTGCCGTAGTCGTCGATGGTGATCGGCCCGCGCGGTACGGTGATCTTCAACGCCTTGTAGGCGGTCTGGACCTTCGCCGGATCCTTGTAGTCGGCGCCCACGGCCTTGAGGACCGCGTCGAGCTCCAGGGCGGCAGAGTAGGTGTTCTCGGCGTAGTAGGAAGCCAACTTGTTGTACTTGGATTCGAACGCCTTGATGAACGCCTGAGCCTCGGGCGTCTGAAGCGCCTGGCTGTAGTGCAGCGGGGTGATAATCCCAACAGCGTCATTCGGGTTGGCCAGTGACCGGATCACGTTCTCGTCGGTCAACGTGCCGCCGCCGATCAGCGGGATCTTTCCCTTCAGCCCGTATTGCGCGTACGCCGGGATGAACCTGGTGCCGTCGCCACCCGCCATCAAGGCGAAGACCGCATCCACGTCGGTTGGGATCTGCGCCATGGTAGCTCCGTAGTCGGGCTGGCCGATAGGCGTCCAGATCTTCTTGACGATCTTGCCACCGAGATCCTCGAACCGCTGCTGGAACCCACCGACCACCTCGTATCCGAAGGCGTAGTCCATGCCGACGGCGAAGATCTTCTTGTAGCCCAACTTGTTGTAGACGTAGTCCGCGAACGGGTGGCTGGGCTGGCTGCTGGTCCAACCAGACCGAATGACGTAGGGGCTGGTCTGGCGCTGCGTGAGGTCGTCCGCGGACGGAACGGGCATCCAGTCGATTATCTTGTTGGTGGTGGCAAACCCGGCTGCGGCGTACGCCTCAGCCGCGGTCAGAGGCCCCATCAACAAGTTGACATTGTCCTGCTCCACCAGCTTCCGCGCCTTCTGGAGGGCGGTCGCGGGGTCGCTCGCCGTGTCCTCGACGACTACGGAAACCGGGTGGCCGCCGAGAGAGTTGCCGTGCTGCTCGAGATAGAGCATCAGGCCGTCGCGCATGTCCGCTGCCGCCGCGGCGAAGGCGCCCGTCAGACCCACGAAGAAGCCGATCTTGATGGGGGCGCCGGTGGCCGGGGCTGCCGCTGCCGGCGCTGCCGCCGTTGTCGGCGCTGCCGCGGCTGGGGCTGCCGTGGTTGGCGCGGGCGCCGCCGGGGCAGCGGCCTTCGCAGGCGCCGGAGGAGCGGCCGTCGGTGCAGGAGGTGGCGTCGAACCGCCACATCCCACGAGGCCCAACATCAGACTCGCCAGTACGACCAGAGAAAAGACGCCAAGACGTTTTCTTCCTCGCATGCTTGTCCTCCTCACCGTATTTGGCAGCGCGAGATCCCCTTCGCGCATTGCGCCCATGGAAACGCCCGCCTAAACGGGACTGCCGACGACGCCTCCGTCGGCAGGGCCGCTGGCCGCCACCGGTATCCGTGCCGGCCCGGCCGACCTGCGCGCGATCCTCCGGTACAAGCCCATGAGCCCGCCGGGCACGAACACGACTATGATCACGTACATGACGCCCAGCACCATCATCCACCGGTCGGTGAAGGCGCTCACAGCGTTCTGGATAATCACCACGAGAACGCCACCGAAAAGCGGGCCGAGGAGAGTCCCGGCGCCTCCAACGATGACCATCAGCACCACCTTTGCCGAAGTCATCATGGAGACCTGCCCGGGGCCGATGAACTGGTCGAAATATGACTGCATTATCCCCGCGACCCCCGCGAAGGTTCCGGCGATGACGTAGGCGATGTACTTGTGCAGCCACACGTTGTAACCCAGAACGCGCATCCGGGACTGCGTCTGCTTGATTCCGCGCATCGTCAGACCGAACGGAGAGGAGACGACGAGCAGGAGCAACAAAGTGCAGACTACGAAGATGACGGCCACGAAGTAGAAGAAGGCATTTGTGCCACCGGAGGCTATCCCGAAGATCGACGGCCGCGCCACGCCACGCACCCCGTTATCACCGCCCGTCAGCGAGTACCACTGGTATGCGAGTCCCCACATCGTTTGCGCGAGCGCGAAGTTCACGATGGTGTAGTAGATCCCCGTGACGTGCGATACCACCGCACCGAAGATCATGGCCAGCACGAACGCCGCCACCAGCGCGCCCCCGGCTGCCGCGAGCGGATCCCACTTGAAGGTGACGTTCAGGATCGCGACGGCGTAGCCCGCCACGCCGAGGAAGGCCGCGTGGCCGAAAGATGCGTGCCCGAGGTAGCCCACGAGCAGGTCGAGGCTCATCGCGAACAGCGCCCAGATCATGCACTGCACGGCCAGATTGACGTAGTACCTCGACTGCGTCACGCTCGGAATGAGCAGCAGAGCTATCACCGCGACAACGGCCACTATCATGGTCTTCTTCCGGCTTCGGAGGAGGGACATCGTAATCATCCATCACCCTCTACGCTCGGCCAAAGAGGCCCTGAGGCCTGAAGGCCAGAATCGCGACCATCGGGACGAACAGCGTGAAGTAGGCGAATTCGGGGAAGAGGGCGCGCCCGAAATTGTCCGCCAGCCCCACGAACAGGGCCCCTGCCAGCGCCCCCTTCAAGCTGCCCAGCCCCCCGACGATAACGACCGCGATCGAGAGAGGCAGCACGACTCCGGAGAGCGAAGGCTCCACACCCAGGATCGGACCGCCCATCACCCCGCCCAGCCCCGCGAGGAAAGAGCCGAGTGCGAAGGCGAAGATGAACGCCTTGTCGACGTCGATCCCCATGGCTCGCGCGATAGTCTCGTTGTCGG
>JAJYNV010000159.1 GCA_021786135.1 Bacillota bacterium | reverse complement strand
CGACCCTTAGCGACGACGGCAAGGAGATCATGGGTACCGATATCCTGCTGTTCCACTATCCTGACGCCAATATTCTGAATGGTTCGCTGCTGACAGTGGAATCGAACCACTTTGCGGTGCTCAAGTCGCGTGGCGCCATCCTCAACGTCTACGAGACGGGCCAATATCCGATCCAGACGCCCGACCGTCCCATCGTGGGCTCGGTGCAGCAGGCCTTTTTCGGCGGCCAGTCGCCCTGGCAGTACGAGGTGCTCTACATCAGCCGGGCCAAGTTGGTGCTGAAGGCATCCGGCACCGCGTTGTCGCGCGAGATGGCCGAACTCTCCTACGACGTAGACTACTACATCCACATCGAAAACAAGGACGACGCGCTGAAGCTCGTGCAGCATATGCCCTACAACGGTCACTTCCTGCACGCCGAAGACGTCAATCGCTACGCCGGTCCTGTCGTCGAGCAGGCGATCAACCAGCTCGTCCAGGTGACCCCGCTCGAGCAGGTGAACGAGCACATCCACGACCTCACGGCACTCGTCAAGGAGCACCTGCAGGCCTTCCTGACCGTCTATGGCATCACGCTGAACGATGTGAAGGTCCTCGTGTTCCCCAAGGACGAGCGCATGAAGTCGCTCATTTCCCTCAAGGCCTTCGGTCTCTCCGAAATCGACGCGGTCCGCTACTACGTCGCCATGATGATGGCGGAACACAACCTCATCTCCGCCCCGAACGTCGCTGTAGGCGAGGCGTTCCACGTCGGCGCGGGAACGTTCGGCATGCCGTTTGCCTCGTCGCCCGGAGGTCAGCGCTGAGCATGTCCTCGGATGTCGCCCAAAGGCTCGGTCATCTGCTGGGGCTCGGCCCGATCCGCCTGTTCGACAGCGCGGCGCAGGTGAGGGATCACGATCTCCTGGTCCGTGCGCAAGCGGCCGACCGCCTGAGTCTGTCGGCAACGCTGCTGCGCGACCTGGCCGCTCGCTACCGGCAGGAGCGCATCCCTCCCGCCACGCGCGAACAGCCCTTCCCGCCGGCGGACAGAATGGCCAACCTGCGGCGTCTCGAGGAGCGCACGGGGACCCTGCAGGACCTCTCGGCCCGCGTGCGCAGCGCCGAGCTGCCGGCGCAGGACATCGTCTGGCAGCGTCTGCGCTCCGCAAGCCTGCAGTACGACCTGATGCTGGAAGCGGATCTGGCGCTCATGGAGCCGTGTCAGAACTGCGCCGAAACCGCCCGGTCCCTCAGCCTGACACAGGTTGAGGAGCCGGGCGGTCTGCAGGCGCTCGACGCGGCGGCCGAAGCGGCGGCGCGGGCGCTGTCGGCCCGGAGCGCGCTCCTCTCCGCATCCTGAGTCTAGGACTCTGCCTCCACGTGGTGCGCGCCGAGCATCAGAGCTCTGGCGCGCACTTCGCCTGCAAGCGCCTCGGCAAACACGGCCTGAGACATTGTGCGGCTGGCCTGCTCGCTGCGTGCGCGCACCGATACGGTACCCTCCGCGGCCTCGCGGTCCCCCACTACAAGCAGGTACGGCACCTTGTCGGTCTGAGCCTCGCGGATCTTGTAGCCGAGTTTCTCGTCCCGCAGGTCGGAGACGGCGCGTAGCCCCATCGCCCTTAGACCTGCCTCCACCTCCTGCGCATAGGCGGCGTGGCGGTCCGCGACCGGCAGGACGCGCGCCTGCTGGGGCGAGAGCCAGGCAGGGAATGCTCCAGCGAAGTGCTCGACGAGGATGCCGAGAAAGCGCTCGATGCTGCCGAAGATGGCCCGATGCACCATGACTGGCCGCTTGGCCCTGCCGTCCTGGTCGCGGTACTCAAGCTCGAAGCGCAGCGGGAACTGGAAGTCGAGCTGGACAGTCGCGCACTGCCAGCTGCGTCCCAGGGCGTCGATCACGTGCACGTCGACCTTCGGTCCGTAGAAGGCGCCGTCTCCCTCGTTGACCCGATAGGGCAACCCGGCCTGGTCGAGGGCGGTGCCGAGTTCCGCCTCTGCCCGATTCCACAGCTCGATCTCGCCCAGGAACTCCTCCGGCCTGGTGGAGAGCTCGACGCGATACTGCAGACCGAAGGTGCCATAGATCACGCCGATGATCTCGAGGACCTCGGCAATGCCCGAGCCGATCTGGTCCTCACGCAGGAAGATGTGGGCGTCGTCCTGGTGGAAACCGCGCACACGCATCAGCCCGTGCAAGGTGCCCGAACGTTCGAAGCGCGACAGCGGTCCGTATTCTGCGAACTTGATCGGCAGGTCGCGATAGGATCGGACCGTCTCGGAGAACATGAGGCAGTGACCCGGGCAGTTCATCGGCTTGAGCGCGACGACCTCATCCTCGGACTCCACGACGAACATGTTCTGCTTGTAGTGGCCCCAGTGGCCGCTGGTCTGCCAGAGGTCCGGGCGGAAGATCCAGGGGGTCATGACCTCCTGGTAGCCGTAGCGCCGCTGCACCTCACGCGAGAACTCCTCCAGCTCGTGGTAGACGATGGTGCCCTTCGGCTGCCAGAACGCGAATCCCGGCGCCACATCGTGGAAGGTGTAAAGGTCCAGCTCGCGTCCGAGGCGTCGATGATCCCGCCGCTTGGCCTCTTCGAGCATGCGCAGGTGCGCCTCGAGACCGGCCTCGGTCGGAAACGAGGTGCCGTAGACGCGCTGCAGCATGGGGCGAGTTTCGTCGCCAGCCCAGTAGGCACCGGCGACCGACATCAGCTTGACCGCCTTGACGGGGCCGGTGCTGGACAGGTGCGGCCCACGACAAAGGTCGACAAATTCGCCCTGTCGGTAGATCGAGATCTGCGCATCCTCCGGCAGACGTTGGATGATCTCGAGCTTGTAGGTCTCGTTGAGGGACGAGAAGAGCTCGATCGCAGCCTGGCGTGAGATCACGTCGCGCTCCACAGGGTAACTGGCATCGGCGATCTTCCGCATCTCAGTCTCGATCGCGGCAAAGTCCTCAGGCACCAGCTGGTGCTCGAGTTCCATGTCATAGAAGAAGCCTTCCGCGTCCGCGGGACCGATGGCCAGCCGCACGCCCGGATAGAGGCGTCGCACCGCCTGGGCCATGATGTGGGTCGAGGTGTGGTGGAAGACCATGCGCCCGTCAGGATCGGCGAAGGTCAGGATGTCGATGCTCTCCACACCCGACACGGGTTGCGCAAGTTCACGGATTTCACCGCCTTCACGCGCGGCGAGAGGCTCCTGGACTTTGGCCGCCCGCGCCGCATCGCTGAAGTTGGCGCCAACCTCGAGCGCGATCTCCTTGCCGTCGATTCGTACCTGCATGCCTGGGCCTCCTCTCAAATTCGGGGCCGCAGACGCGAAAAGCCCGCCCCTCATCGGGGCGGGCTGCAAGCCCGCGGTTCCACCCCACATTGCTCGTCGGTGCGCTATCGTGCACCAAGCGCCGGCTTCTCTCACCGGACCTCGGGAGTGGTCTTCGCTGGTAGTCCGCAGCACCTTGCACCGTCCGGCGCCTCTCTACGCGGCCATCACCAGGTACTCGTCTCCGTCCTCGGCTTCGTTGCCGAATATGTTACGCGGTGGTCCACGCAGCGTCAAGGCGGATGTGCACGCACGGGACATTATTGTGATTCTCATCCCACCGCTCCAACTGCTACAATATCCCATTTGCTTCCACATGCAACGCTATAGGCAGTTTGTTGGTCGTGGTGAACACCGATGGGAGGGGCTGCCCCTCTGCGCGCCACGCGTAGCGGTCATCGCCTGGAGCGGGATCGTGCGCTTTGAGATGCTTGCGGCAGCTAGTCGCAGCGTCCCTGCGCACCCAGCAATCATGCAGTACGCCATTCGACACCATCGCGGTGCTGGTAGGTCACCGTCCAAAACCGTGTCGGAGACGGTCGCTGCCGACCTCCCGCGAGCCGCGGCTGCGCACGCCTGATGGTAGTCAATGCCACGACGCGCCACCGTCCACGAAAGCGCGTCGACCGCGCCCCGCAAATCGCCGGGCGCGGCACGCGCCGAAGCCATTCTGCCAAGGGCTAGACGCCCGCGCGGCGCAGGGCTTCGCAAGCGCCGCAACCGGAACAGTAGCGCAGGCGCTGGCCGAAGACCTGCTTCGCCGTTCGCACCGACGGCAGTTCCTGCGCCGCGTCGTCGCCGTGCACCGTGACCTCGGCCGGCGCCAGGGTGATCAGGGATGAGACGAGCACGTCCTCGAGGTTCATTTCCGCCCCCTGGCTATCCAGATGGAAGTCGAGCGGCACCTCGCTCGCCAGCGGTTGCATCAGGTGATCCCGCAGTTCGAAGCGTCCGTCAGGCCGGAGCATCACGTGCACCTCCGGCAGCTTGGGCGTCTGCACCTCCACAAAGTAGTGGAGCAGGCGGACGAATTCGCGGTACTCACGGTCGATCAGGAACTCATCGACGGCCGCGTCGACATCGTGTTCGAGCCCTGAGACGTAGTCTTTCAGGCGAAAGGTGACGAAGCCGTCCAGGTTGACGGCGCCATGCTGCGCGAGATAGTCACCGATGCGCCGTGCCAGGCGCGCGGTGAGGTCGCGGCGCGGAGCGTCTACCCGGGCGCTGTCCAGGATCTCCGCCCTCTCCGCATCGTCGAACTGGCTGTAGTGGCGGCGGAGCAGCTGATTCAGCAGGTCTGGTTCAAGGTTGGCGACGATGTGCTGCGCGAGAGCGTGGGCGACTTCCTTTCCGACCTCAGCATCAGCGTCGTGATCGGGCCACTCTAGGCCCAGACGGATGGCCTCGCGTTGCCGCTCCGCGCGCATCGAAACCTCGGTGCGTCCCTTGAACCGCTCGAGACGCTGGCGTAGCAGCTGGACGAGTTCGTCGGCGTGCCGCGAGGCTTCGATCGAGAGGACATCCACCGTCACCACGCTCCCCAAGCGAAGTTCGCCCACAGTATATGAGCGCCGCCCAGGGTGCATACAACGCACTCCTTCCGTCTCTGCCAAATCCGTTGAATGCTTTGATTGGCAGCGGGCGACAAAGCGTGCCACAGAACTATAAGGTCTCCAAGATGAAGCCCTGCATCACTTGCTTCCCGGACGCAAATGGCGCTGCAAATGCCCGTGCATAGGCTTCAACATCGCCGTCAGCCTGCGTCGCGTGTCACGAGCTAGGTAAAGCCTGCACCG
>JAJYNV010000345.1 GCA_021786135.1 Bacillota bacterium | reverse complement strand
GTATTACGACGAGAGAGAGACGTGGCCTGAAGACCGCATGCGGGCGTTCCAGCTCGAGCGCCTGCAAAGGCAGGTCGAACACGCCTATCGGAACACGCTCTTCTACCGCGCGAAGCTCGATGCGGCCAAGGTGCACCCCGACGACATCCGCACCCTCGATGACATCCGCCGCCTGCCCTTCACCACCAAGGACGAGCTGCTCTCGGACCAGCACCGAGCGCCGCTCTACGGCACGGTCACGGGCGTGCCGCCCGAAATGGCCCAGCGGCTCCACTTCACCTCCGGCACCACGGGGAGACCCGTCCACGTCCTCGACACCGCCAGCGACTTTCTCGGCTTCTACCGCTCCTATGCGCGCGGGCTCTACGCGATGGGGGTGCGGCCGGACGACGTCGTGATGTGCGCGTTCGGCTACGGCCCATGGATCGGGTACTGGTCGGGCTTCCACGCGGCACAGGACATCGGCTGCCTCGTCATCCCGGTGGGGGGGATGTCGACGGAGCAGCGCATCGACATCATCGACCACTACGGCGTCACGGTGCTAGGCTGCACCCCCTCCTATGCCCTGCACATGGCCGAAACGGCCAGGAATCTCGGCAAGGACCTGTCGCAGGCCAAGATCCGCATCACATGGCATACCGGCGAGTCCGGAGCCGCCATCCCAGCGACGCGCGCACGCATAGAGAAGGCGTTCGGCGCCCGGGTCTGCGACCTCCCCGGGCTGACCGAGATCGCCGCATGGGGCTTCTCCTGCGCCGAGGAGTCGGGTCTCGACCACATCCACGAAGACTACGCCTATCCTGAGGTACTGGACATCGACACCGGAGAGCCGGTGGCAGCGGGCGAGACCGGCGAGCTCGTGCTCACGTCGCTCTATCGGCAGGCCCTGCCGCTCCTGCGCTACCGCACGCGGGACATCGTGCGTGTGGCCGACCGGTCGTGCTCCTGCGGAAGAACCCTCTGCTCCATCGAAGGAGGGGTCCTCGCCCGGCTCGACGACATGAAGAAGATCCGAGGGGTCGTCGTCTACCCCGCGCAGATCGAGGAAGTGGTACGGCGTTATGCAGAAGTGGCGGAGTTTCAGGTCCGCATCTGGCGCAGGGGCAGCCTTGACGAGGTGACGGTGCTGATCGACCTTGGCGCGCCCGAGGCACCGGGACGGGTGCTCGAGCTCACGGAGCGCATGCGGCACGACCTTCGCCGCAGCATCGGCATACGAATCGAGGTGGAGGCGGTGCCGTCCGGCTCGCTGCCGCGCTGGGACCACAAGGCGCGCCGGCTCATGGATGAGCGCAACGAGGTGCCGTTTTGAGGCCACGCCACCGCAAGGTCATGCGAAGGCAGGGGAGGGCCCTGCATGTCCCCAACCGGCGCCGAGCGCACGTTCGGGCACCAGTTAAGCCGTCGCCAACATGGTTGGAATGATCGTCCGGGGGGAGGTCACAATACGGCTGAAAGCCGTGGGCAGATCGGAAGTGAACGGTTTGGATCTCAACCTGCTCCTGCACGCGCCGGAGGATGACGCTGGCGTGGCCATCGCCGAGATCAGGGCCGGGGAAAAGGCCAGGGGTCTCATATTGTCTGACCGCTCCGCTGTCGAGGTGGACGCCGTCGACGATATCCCGCTCGGCCACAAGATCGCGGTCAAAGCCGTGTCCCGCGGCGACCGTCTCCTGCTCTACGGCCACCCGGTCGGCGTCGCGACGCGCACCATCAAGCCAGGCGAGCACGTGCACACCCACAACGTGAAGAGCCTGAGGTGGTCCTGATGAGCATGCGTACGTTCAAGGGTTACCACCGCCCCGACGGCACCATCGGCGTGCGCAACCACGTCCTCCTGCTCCCTGTGGAGGGCATCGCCAACCGCGTGGCCGAGAACGTGGCCCACATGATCAAGGGGACCCTGGACCTGAGGCACCCCTATGGCGACCTCCAGTTCGGGCAGGACCTCGAACTCCTCTTCCGCATCCTCATCGGCGCAGGCTCGAACCCCAATGTCGCAGCCGCGATCGTCATCGGCATGGAACCGGTCTGGGCGGACAGGATCGCGTCCGGCATCGCGGAAACCGGCAAGCCGGTCGCCCGCTTCGCCATCGGACATGTCGGCGACCTCGCGACTATCGAGCACGTCGCCCGCAAGGCGCAGGAGTTCGTCTACGGCGCCAGCGAGCTCAAGACCCAGGACGCCGGCCTGGGCGATCTCGTATTCGCCGTGAAGTGCAGCGAGTCGGACCCCACGAACGGGCTCGCCGCGAACCCCATCGTCGGCAACGTGGTCGAGCGCGCGGTCGCCTCAGGGGCCACCGTGCTCTTCGGCGAGACGTCCGAGCTGACCGGGGCGGAAGACCTCGTCGCGAGCCGCATCAAGGACCACGCCGAGCGGGAGAAGTTCTGGCGCCTCTACCACGAATATGTCGACTTCATCGCGGGCCAGCATGCCGACCTGCTCGGTTCCCAGCCCAGCCAGCCCAATATCCACGGCGGCCTCACCACGATCGAGGAGAAGGCCTTCGGCAACATCGCCAAGATCGGTCAGGTGGAGATCACCGGCGTGCTCGACAGCGCTGTGCGGCCGAAGGGCAAGGGGCTCTGGTTCATGAACACCTCCGGCGCCGCCGCAGAGGCTCTCAGCCTCTTCGCGGCCGGCGGGGCGGTGATCAGCGTCGTGCCGACGGGTCAGGGGAACATCATCGGCAATCCACTGATGCCGGTGATCAAGCTCACCGCGAACCCGGACACGGCCCGGACCATGCCGGAACACTTCGATCTCGACGTATCGCCTGCGCTGCGCCAGGAGATCTCAATCGCGCAGGCCGGCGACCAGCTGCTCGACCTGCTGCTGCGGGTAGCAGGTGGCCGCGTGACGGCGAGTGAGGTGCTGAACCACAACGAGTTCGTGCCCTTCAAGCTCTTCCGCAGCGCCTGAGCACCCGCCCGCAGGCGGGAGCACGATGGAGACCGTGCCTGCGGACATGCGGTCGAGGGCGCACCCCTCCCCCGGCTCCACCGAGCCCGCCGGCTCCCCCTGCTAGGCGCCGCCCCCGTTGAGTCGTCGGTAGACGGGCCGGTTGCGGCGGTAGATCTCGCGAAACGCCGCGAAGGCGCGGTCATAGACGGCCCGGGTGTCGGACCTCGGCGTATAGGAGCGGCCCACCCGCACCCTGGGCGCAAGCTCTTCGAACGAAGCGCGTCCCAGCGTCACGAGTGCGATGGCGGCGGCGCCCCGCACGTTCGCCTCCAAAGGCCTTTCCGTCTGGTCGATACGGCGCCCCAGCACGTCGGCCATCACCTGGCACCAGATCTCGGACCGCGCCCCGCCGCCGATGAACCGGATCGGATCGAGCGTGCGGCCGGTGAAGCCGTCCATCGCCTCGAGGAGCCAGCGGCTGTTGAGGGCCACCCCCTCCAGCACCGCGCGGACGAGCTCGGGGCGTCGCGTCGAGAGCGACACGTTGTAGAAGCCTCCCCGTACCTGATGGTCCTCGATCGGGGTGCGCTCGCCGTAGAGCCAGGGTGTGAAGAGGACGCCTCCCGCGCCCGGCGGCGCGCCTGCCGCCACCTGATCCAGGCGGCGGAGCACGTCGTCAGGCGCCGGTCCGGTCCCAAGTTCGTCCTCGTGGTAGAGGAGGTTGTCCCTCAGGAACGTGAGGCACGCACCAGCCGTCTCCTGCTCATTCGCCACGAAGTAGCGACCGGGGATCGCGGACGGCAATGTCGCCATGTTGTGCGCGACGTCGGTCTTCTTGCGCGGCACATGGCACGTGAGCCACGACGAGGTGCCAAGGTAGAGGTGCGGTTCGTAGTCCCGCGTCGCCCCCGACCCGACCGCCGCCGACTGGACGTCCGGCGACCCTCCCGCGACCGGCAGGCCCGGCGGCAAGCCGAGTTCGCGTGCGACCTGCGGGCTGAGCGTGCCGACGACGTCCGTCGAGCGGATGAGCGGCGGCAGCTTCGCCATGTCCATGCCGAGGTCGCGCACGAGCGTCGCATCGTAGTGGACGTGGGATGGATCCCGGTTGTCGGTAACCCAGTGCAAGGCGATCGAGTCCCAGGTCGCCGCCAGGCGCCCGGTCAGGCGCGCGTTCAAATAGTCCTTCGGCTCGAGAAAGCAGGCGGTCCGGTCGTAGATCCTGTGCTCCTCGGACTGCAGGTAGAGGATGTGCGCGATAGAGTCCTTGCCCGAGCCCGCAGGGATGCCGCCTGTTCGGGTGAGCCAGCGCACGAGCTTCATGGCGCCATAGCCCGCCACGCGCGGCCAGCCGTCCGTCATCGCCTGGACGTGGCGGGCGCCGCGCGCGTCCATCCAGATGATGGCCGGCCGCAGGGCCCGGCCCGTCCCGTCCACCGCCACCGTTCCGCTCCACTGCGCCGTGCAGCCGATGCCGAGGACGTCTCCCGGCGACGCGGATCCTCGTGTCAGGAGGGTTTGGGTCGCCGAGCGGATCGCTTCCCACCACTGCTCGGGATCCTGCTCCGCGCCTCCGCCGGGGAGAAGCGTGAGGGGATACTCGCGGGTGGCGACGTCGAGCACCTCGCCATCGATCGAAACGAGCGCCACCTTGCAGGCCGATGTGCCGAGATCGATCGACAGCACGCACGACTTGCCCACGGGCTACACCTCGTAGAGAACGTCGATGTAGGCTTCGAGAAGCCCCTGCACCATCTCACCCGGCGCGACTGCGGCAAGGCCGTAGAGCGGCGCCATGCCCCCCTCCGCCGGAGGCGTCTGCCGCACCTCCTCGACCGCCGCGCCGAGATCCGCGAGGAAGCGCTCGGCCACGCCCGCTTCAGCGTGCCGTCTGGTGACGGCGATATGGAAGGCTGGAGGGTGGTGTAGTCCGTTGAGGCTCCAGCCCCGCGCCGCCATATGGTCCATGACCCGGTAGACATCGACCGTGTCCGACGCTACGGCCACCACGAAGAGCGGGTCGCCGAGCACCTTGAGGCCGGGAATCGCCCGCACGCCCGCCTTGATGCGGTCGGCCGCCTGCAGGATGTCGCGCGCCGCCGCGAGGTAGCCGGCCTCACCGGTGGCGAGCAGCGAGGCCCACGCCGCGGCGATCAGTCCTCCCGGCCGGCTGCCGAGCAGAGTCGAGGAGGCATAGAGGCC
>JAJYNV010000018.1 GCA_021786135.1 Bacillota bacterium | reverse complement strand
CTGACCCGCGACCATACGATCCGCGACGCGCTCGAGATGATGGCGAAGTACCGCATCTCGGGCGTTCCCATTGTCGAGGGCGAGCGGCTCATCGGCATCATCACGAACCGCGACGTGCGCTTCGAGGAAGACCTCGACCGCCCGCTCGACCAGGCCATGACCAGCGAGGGACTCGTCACGGCGCCCGTGGGCACGACGCTTGGAGAAGCCAAGCAGCTCATGGCGAAGCACCGCATCGAGAAGCTGCCTCTCGTCGACGACAATTACCGCTTGCGCGGCCTCATCACGATCAAGGACATCGAGAAGGCGCAGAAGTTCCCGAACTCCGCCAAGGACCGCAAGGGCCGCCTGCTGGTGGCCGCTGCGATCGGCGTCGGCAAGGACAGGTTCGACAGGGCCAAGGCCCTCGTCGACGCAGGCGTCGACTGCCTAGTGCTCGACACGGCCCATGGGCACTCGAAGAACGTGCTCGTCGCGGTCGGGGAGATCAAGAACCTCTTCCCCGAGGTCGAGCTGATCGCAGGCAACGTGGCCACGGGAGCCGGTACCAAGGCGCTCATCGATGCCGGCGCGGATGCAGTCAAGGCAGGTGTGGGCCCCGGATCGATCTGTACGACTCGTGTGGTCGCCGGCATCGGCATGCCGCAAATCACCGCCATCCTGGAATGCGTCGAAGCCGCGGCGGGAGCCGATGTGCCGGTGATCGCGGACGGCGGCATCCGCACCTCGGGCGACATCACGAAGGCGATGGCCGCCGGTGCCCACGCTGTGATGCTCGGCTCGCTCCTGGCGGGCACCGACGAGTCGCCGGGCGAGATGGAGATCTACATGGGCCGCAGCTTCAAGAGCTATCGTGGCATGGGCTCGCTGGGCGCCATGAAGGAAGGATCGAGCGATCGGTACTTCCAGGAAGGTCAGAGCAAGCTCGTCCCGGAGGGCATTGAGGGACGCGTCCCCTATCGCGGCCCCTTGGCCGACACCATCTTCCAGATGGTCGGTGGCCTGCGTGCCGGCATGGGCTACGTCGGAGCCGCGACGATAGAGGATCTGAGGCGCGATGCCCAGTTCGTGCGCATCACGAACGCCGGACTGCTCGAGAGCCACCCGCACGATGTCGACATCACGAAGGAAGCGCCGAACTATCGCCGCTAGCGGACGATGAGGCTAAGGGCGTATCCTGCCTGTGGGGCGAGAAGTTTCTGACGTCCTCCTGATCGAGCGACGCTGGGAGAGAATGCCTTGGCTTTGTATGCCATAGAAGGCGGTAACCGTCTGATCGGTTCCGTGCCCGTGAACGGTGCGAAGAACTCGGCTCTGCCGATCATCACCGCGGCAGCCCTGGCTTCCGAGGGCGTCTCGGTACTGCAGAACATTCCGAGCTACACCGACATCCTCGACCTGATCGAGATCTTGCGGGCGCTCGGGGCAAAGGCCGAGTTCACCGCCCCGAAGACGCTCGAGGTGGACGCCAGCGGACTCAGCAGGTATGTGGCCCCGTATGATCGCGCCGCGCGCCTGCGCGGCTCGACCTACATCGTCGGTCTTCTGCTGGCGCGCCTGGGCAGGGCTGAGGTGGCCGTGCCCGGAGGCTGCGACATAGGCGCGCGCCCTGTCGACTTCCACCTGCGCGGCTTCCAGGCGCTCGGCGCCAGGGCGTGGGTGGAGCACGGCGCGATCCTGGCGGAGGCGCCCGGCGGTCTGACGGGTTCGCGCATCTACGTGGACCGCAAGTCGTTCGGCACCACCTGCAACCTGATGATCGCGGCCTCGATCTCGAACGGCACAACCATTCTGGAAGACGCTGCGCAGGAGCCTGAGATCGTGGACCTCGCGAACTTCCTCAATGCGATGGGAGCACGGGTGCGGGGCGCCGGCACCGACGTCATCCGCATCGAAGGAGCCCAGCGCCTGCACAGCGCGGCGCACGAGGTCATCCCGGACCGCCTGGAGGCGGGCACCTTCCTACTCGCGGGGGCCGCTACTGGCGGGCGCGTCAGCGTCGGGCCGATCATCCCCGAGCACCTGCGCACGCTCGTGATCAAACTGAGCGAGGCCGGGGCGCACGTCGAGGTGGAAGAGGATTCGATCACCGTCGACGCCCCGGAGAGGCTGAGGGCGATCGATGTCCAGACGCAGCCCCACCCTGGCTTTCCTACCGATCTGCAGCCGCAGCTGGTGGCAGCGCTCTGCCAGGCGGACGGGGTGTCCGTGGTGGAGGAGACCATCTTCGACAACCGCTTCGGATATGCCAACGAGCTTGTGCGCCTTGGGGCGCAGATAAAGATCGAGCGCAATACGGCGCTCGTTCGGGGCACGAACGTGCTCACCGGTGCGCCGGTCGTCGCGCGGGACATCCGCGGCGGTGCAGCGCTGGTGATCGCGGGTCTCAGTGCGCAGGGACGCACGGAAGTCGACGGGGTGCGGCATGTCGCGAGGGGCTACGAGCACCTCGTCCAGAAGCTGACCGCCATCGGTGCAGAGATCCGCGTCGTCGGGGATTGACGGCACCTAGAGGAAGGATGGGGATCGCATGCCAGAAACGTGGGTCGTGGCGGCCAAGCGCACTCCGATCGGCAAGTTCGGCGGGGCGTTGAAGGATGTGCCCGCCGTGGAGCTCGGCGCCCAGGCCATCCGCGCGACAGTTGCCCAGGCGGGGATCGAGGGCAGTGAGATCGATTACGCCTATATGGGCCTCGTGGTGCAGGCGGGGGTGGGTCAGATCCCATCGCGCCAGGCGACCGTGCGCGCCGGCCTGCCCGTCGAGCTGCCGTCGGATACCATCAATCGGGTCTGCGCCTCGAGCCTGAGGGCGGTCAACCTCGGCGACATGGCCATTCGCGTCGGCGACGCGAAGGTGGTGCTCGCCGGTGGCATGGAGAGCATGTCGCAGGCACCCTACCTCCTCTACAAGGCGCGCTACGGCTACCGCATGGGCAATGGCGAACTGGTCGACTCGGTCGTGCACGACGGCCTCTGGTGCGCTTTCGGTGATGTGCACATGGGCGTGCACGGCGGCCGTGTCGCGCTTGAGCTCGGCGTCAGCCGGCAGGAAATGGACGAATGGTCCTACCGGTCGCAGATGCTGGCCAAGGATGCCATGGCGTCCGGGCGCCTCGACGACGAGATCGCCCCGGTTCAGTTCGGCAAGGCGGCTCTTGCGCAGGACGAGGGCCCGCGGCCTGACACCACCCTTGAGCGCCTGCAGCAGCTGAAGCCGGTCTTCGACCCGACGCACGGCATCACGGCCGGCAATGCGCCTGCGCTCAACGACGGAGGGTCGGCCGTGCTGCTGATGGAGGCTGGCGAGGCCCAGCGCCGTGGACTGAGGCCCCTGGCGCGCATCCTGTCGCATGGTGCTGTTTCGCAGGAGCCTGCCTACCTTGCGACGGTGCCGGCACTTTCCGCGCAGCAGGCGCTCGAGCGCGCAGGACTCAAGGCGAAGGACCTCGCGCTCGTGGAGATCAACGAGGCCTTCGCGGCCGTCGCCATCACGTCGACGAAGATGCTCGGAGTCGACCCGGAGATCGTCAATCCGAATGGCGGTGCGGTGGCCTTCGGCCACCCGATCGGGGCTTCCGGGGCGCGTATCCTGATGACGCTCATCTATGAGCTGCGCCGTCGCGGCGGCGGCTATGGCGTGGCCGCGATCTGCTCCGGCGGTGGCCAGGGCGAAGCCACCGTCGTGCGGGTAGACGCCTGATGGAACGGATAGTTGTCGTAGGCGCCGGCCAGATGGGCAGCGGCATCGCACAGGTTGCCGCACAGGCGGGCCGCAGCGTCACGGTGCACGATGTCGCGCAGAACTTCCTGGATCGCGGCCGCGCGACGATGCAGACGTCCCTCGGCCGGCTGGTGAAGCGGGGACAGCTCACGCAGGAGCTGGCGGACGCCGCCCTGGCCCGCGTACAGTTCAGCCTCGACCTCGAGGCTGTGAGCGCGGCGGATCTCGTGGTCGAGGCGATCATCGAGCGCTTCGAAGACAAGGCCAGGCTCTGGCAGGCGGTATCGGATCTCGCGCCGGAAGATGCGATCCTCGCGAGCAACACGTCGTCACTTCCGATCACGCGCCTCGGCGCCATGGTGAAGCGTCCGGAGCGCTTCATCGGCATGCATTTCATGAATCCTGTGCCGGTGATGCAGCTTGTCGAGATCGTCACCGGCATCCAGACGTCCGAGGAGACCACGCTGGCGGTTGAAGCCGAAGCCCAGGCGTACGGCAAGACCACCGTCCGAGCGAAGGACTTCCCCGGCTTCGTTTCCAACCGGGTGCTGATGCCGCTGATCAACGAAGCGGTCTTCACCCTTTACGAGGGCATCGCCAGCGCGGAAGACATCGATACGGTGATGCGGCTCGGCATGAACCACCCGATGGGCCCCCTGCAGCTCGCGGACTTCATCGGCCTCGACACGTGCCTCTACATTCTCGAGGTGCTGCAGGAAGGCTTCGGCGACCCCAAGTACCGGCCGTGTCCGCTGCTTCGCCAGTATGTGCAGGCCGGCTACCTCGGGCGCAAGTCCGGTCGGGGATTCTATAGCTACAAGTGAGCCGGAGCGACGGAGGATCAGCGATGACGGGAGAGTCCGGGAGCGGACCCAGGCCCAGCCACTTCGACGAGCGGGGTCAGGCGCGCATGGTCGATGTGGGCGGCAAGCCGGAGACCGAGCGCCAGGCGATCGCGAGTGGCCGGGTGCGGATGGCTGATGCCACCCGCGACGTGCTATTCCGCGCTGCCGCGGCGAAGGGCGATGTGCTGGCGGTAGCACGCGTGGCGGGCATCCAGGCCGCAAAGCGCACCGGCGAGCTCATTCCGCTCTGCCACCCGTTGCCGTTGACCGATGTGCGGGTGGACTTCCACGAGACGGACGACGGGATCGCCGTGGAGGCCGAAGCTCGCACGGTCGGCCGCACCGGTGTGGAGATGGAGGCCCTGACGGCCGTCTCGATAGCCTGTTTGACCGTCTACGACATGCTCAAAGCCATCGACCGCGGCATGGAGATCGAGGCGGTCCGTCTGGAGCGCAAGTCAGGCGGCCGCAGCGGCATTTGGCAGCGTGGGTCCTAGCAGAGAGAAGAAGAACGAGGGGGCCCATCCGGGCTCCCTCGCCACATC
>JAJYNV010000398.1 GCA_021786135.1 Bacillota bacterium | reverse complement strand
TTCCGATCTCGCGGGCAAGGAAGACGGGATCGAGCTTGTCGATCGTGTCCTCGGGCGTGTGCCACCACCAGCCGAGCCCTCCGCCCGCCGACACTCCGGATCCGCCCTCGCCGCCCGGCGGCTGCTCCGAGACCTCCATGAAGAGCGCCGGAACGCCCATGGCCAGGAAGGACTCGTCCCCCGCCCTGAGCGGCGGCGTGCAGATGTACGGGACATCGCTCTCGGCCTCGACGCTGTCGCGCCCGAGGCGCCAGAGCTCGCTGCTCGTGATGGCGTGGCTGAGGTCGGTGGCCCCTTGGCCGCCGGGAGAGTCCACGTTGACATGCACTACGCAGTGGTCGCGCAGTTCGAAGAAGTGCTCGTCCGCATAGTGCGACGATCCGGCGTAGCGGCCATGCGAGTGACCGGACCAGAAGCAGACGCGCAGGCCCCGCTGGAACTCCCCGCGAAGCGGTGCGAAGAGCCGCACCATCTCAAGCATGACGGCATTGGCGCTGCCGTTGTCCATGGCGCCGAGATGCCAGGAGTCCACATGGCCGGAAAAGAGGATGAAGTCCTGCGCGCCGTTCGTTGGCACGATCTCCGCCTCGAGCAGCGGGAGCTGCCGCCAGCGCGTCTCCACCTCCGTCCGGATCGTGGCGACGGCCGGGCCGAGAGCGAGGTGGCTGCGCAGGTGTCTTGCCGTCGCGCGATCGATCGATACGGACGGCGTCCTGGGCAGGCGGGCAAGATCTGCCGCGCCCGGGCTACCCCAGACCGGCGACACGATCATCTCGTGGCGCTCCTGGCCGCTGACGAAGATCTCGCCGCTCGCGCCCGCGGCCTCGGCCGCCTGGACGCGCGCCGGGTTCGCAACCCCGTCGAGCAGTACGATGCTGCCGGCCGCGTCGACCTTCGCCACCGCCTCGGGCGCCATCGCCCCGAGGTCGAGAATCTCCGCCTGAAGTCCCCCGGTTGGCCTTGCCATGGCGTGCGTGATGCAGGGCAGGCTGCCGAGTCCCGACACCTCGAGGCTGGCCGGACCGGGCCAGCTGACGTAGCCAGGGTGCTCCGTGAGGCGCACATTGGCGCCGAACTCCTGCAGGCGCCCCGCAAGCCAGCGAAAGGCCCTCTTCTCCTCGTCGCTGCCGGAGAGGCGCACCTCCTGCGAGACACCCTTCGTGAACGCGATCAGGCGGTCGCCGTCGACCTGCCTGCAGAGCTCCTCCAGCGCATCCTCGGTCCCTTTAGCGCGCGGCAAGCTGAGCATCTCCCTACTGCATGAACTTTCCGCCGTCGACGCTCAGCGTCTGCCCGGTGATCCAGCCGGCCGCCTCGGAGGCGAAGAAGCAGACCGCGGCGGCGATGTCTTCGGGCCGACCGAGTCTGCGCATGGGAATCGAGCTGAGGAGTTTCGCCTGACCCTCGCCGCCGTAGGACTGCCACTGCCGCTCCGTCGTCGGGTTCGAGCGCACGAAGCCTGGCGCCACGCTGTTCACCGTGATGCCGGAGGGGCCGAGCTCATACGCCATCTGGCGCGTGAAGCCGATCTGCCCCGCCTTGGCGGCGGCGTAGGCCTGGATGCCGGTGAGGCTGACCGAACGACCGGCGCCGGAGGAGATGTTGACGATGCGGCCATAGCCATTGGCTTTCATGTATGGCGCGGCAGCGCGCGTCGTATGGAAGACCCCTTGGAGATTGACCTCCACGATGGCCTGGAACTCCTCGTCCGAGATCTCCTCGATCGGCCGCCCGACCTGTCCGAGGACGCCGCCCGCCACGTTCACCACGATGTCGAGACCGCCTTCAGCCGCCTTGGCGATCGCCTGGGTCACGCGCGATGAGTCTCTTACGTCGAGACCCAGGCTCTTCACCTCGCCGCCAGCCGCCGCTGCGGCCGCCTTTGTCTCGGCGAGGTCCTTCTCGAGCACGTCGGTCGCGAAGATGCGCGCGCCGCGGCGGGCGAGCTCGACGGCGACGGCGCGGCCGATGCCGTGCGCCGCACCGGTGACGAACGCCGTACGGCCACGGAAGTCTTGGAGTCCTTCGGACATCACGGGTCAGCTCCTTTTGGGCAGAGCCCTAGGCTTGATGCCTCTGGCGCGGGTCGAGCGCGTCTCGCAGCCCGTCGCCCACGAGGTTCGCGGCCAGCACCACGATGAGGATCGCGATGCCTGGTGCGAGCACGAGCCAGGGCGACGTCAGGATGAAGTTCTGGCCATCCGCGAGCATGGCCCCCCAGTCCGCCGTGGGCGGCTGGACGCCGAGGCCCAGGAACGAGAGACCGGCGACGTCGATGATCGCCGTGCCGATGTTCAAGGTGGCCTGGACGAGCAGAGTGGGCAGGAGGTTCGGCAGGAAATGGCGGCTGATGATGGTCGCGTCGTGCGCACCGATCGACTTCGCCGCCTGCACGAACTCGAGGTTTTTGAGACCGAGGCCCACCGAGCGCACCAGACGGGCATAGACGGGCATGTAGGTGATGGCTATGGCGATCTCCGCCTGCACGAGGCCCGGGCCCAGCGCGGCGACAATCATCAGAGCGAGCAGCAGGAACGGGAACGCCATGAAGACATCCGCGACCCGCATCAGCACCATGTCCCAGATCCCGCCGTAGAAAGCGGACAGAAGGCCCCAGATCGTGCCGATGGTCAGGGAGATGGCGACGACGACGAGTCCGGTCTCGAGCGCCGTCCGCGCGCCGAAGAGGATGCGGGCGAATTCGTCGCGACCATACTCGTCGGTGCCGAAGAGATGTGCCTTGGAAGGCGGCAGCAGGGCATCCGCGAGATTCTGCGCCAAAGGATTCTGGTGTGTCAGCCACGGCGCGAAGATGGCCGCGAGCACGATGAGGATCAGGATCGCGAGCGCGATCACCGCGCCGCGGTTGCGGCGAAAATGGCGCCACGCGCGCTGTCCCTCCGAGCGGGGACGCACCCCGGTGGACTCCCCTGCGTCTACCTCCGCAAGTCGCAAAGCCATCGGCGTCCCTCCTCAGCTGTAGCGGATGCGGGGGTCGAGGCGCGCGTAGACGAGGTCGACGAGGAGGTTGATGAGGACGAAGAGGCTCGCCGCGAGGATGACGATGCCCTGCACGAGCGGGTAGTCGCGGAACAGGATCGCCTGGATCATGAGCCGTCCGATGCCGGGAATGGCGAAGATCGTCTCCGTCAGGACGGCTCCCGAGAGGAGCGCCCCCACCTGGATGCCGAGCACGGTCACGACCGGCAGCGAGGCGTTGCGCAGGGCGTGTTTCCACACGACCGTCCGCTCCCTGAGCCCTTTCGCCCTGGCGGTGCGCAAATAGTCCTGCGAGAGAACCTCGATCATGGCGCCGCGGGTCATCCGCGTGATGAATGCGACGGGGTAGGTCGCAAGCGTGATGGCCGGCAGCACGAGATGCTTCGCCGCGTCCGCCGCTGCCGGGAAGTTGCCGCTCAGAAGCGCGTCTGCGAGCGGCATGCCGGTGATGTGCGGCACGACGATGCCCGCGGTGATCACGCTCGAGAACGGAAAGATCGGCCAGTCGACGCCGAGGGCGAGGATGAGCATGACGCCGGTCCAGAAAATCGGCATCGAGATGCCGACGAGTACAAAGATCATGATCAGATTGTCGAGCCATGTGTTGCGGAAGGCAGCTGCCAGGACGCCCGCCAGGACTCCGACCACACCGGCGATGATGAACGCCGCGATCGTGAGCTGCAGGGTGATCGGAAAGGCCTCTCCGATGTCCACGGCGACCGGGTTGTGGTACTGCAGGGAGGTGCCGAAGTGTCCCTGCACGATCTGCACGAAGTACGCCCAGAACTGCACCCAGAGGGGCTTGTCAAGCCCGAGCTGGCGCGTCAGCAGCCTGATCTGCTCCGGTGTCGCGTGGGCGCCGGCGATCGACTGGGCGACGTTGCCCGGGACGACGTGCAGGCCGATGAACACGGCGATGAGGACGCCGAGCAGCACCGGGATCGCCCAGAGCAGCCGATGCACGACGTAGGTGAGCATGCCTCGCGCTCCCCTCTGCCGGAGGGGGCGGCAGGGCCGCCCCCTCCGGGTTCCTTTACTTGGAGAGCCAGACCTGGTTCATGTTCACGTAGAAGAACGTCGGGTTGGGTACGAAGCCGTGCACGTTCGACGTCTCCGCGCGCATGAGGTCGGTGTAGTTGAGGAAGATGGCCGGAGCGTCGTGCATGATCTGCTTCTGGATCACGTCGTAGTACGCGGCGCGCTGCGACGGCACCGACGTGAGCAGGGCCTTGGCGAAGTCCTGGTTCACGAGCGGGTTGCTGTAATGCGAGAAGTTGCCCGTGAGGAAGGCGTTGCCGTTGAAGAGCGGCGAGATCATGTCGTCGGGGTCGCCGTTGTCGCCGGTCCAGCCTGCAAGAGACATCTTGTTGAAGCTGTTCGAACGTGCCTGGGCCAGCCATGTGGCGGGGTCGAGGACGTTGAGCCTCAGGTTGATGCCGATCTGCTTCAAGTAGCTCTGGATGGCGACCGCGAGCTCAGGCCCGCCGATCGGGTTGTAGCCGCGTGCGTTGTTGTAGACGTCCACCGTGAAGGTGAAGCCCTTGGCGTAACCGGCTTCCTTCATGAGCTGCTTCGCCTTCTGGACGTTGTAGGAATAGGCCGGGATGGTCTTGTCGTAGCCGAAGGCGACGGTCGGCAAGGGAGAGTTCATGACCTGGGCGTAGCCGCCGTAGAGGTGCTGGTCGATCGCCTGCTTGTCGACGGCGTAGTTCACCGCCTGGCGCACGAGGAGGCTCTTGAAGGGACCTGTCTGCACCGGCAGCGAGATGTAGTTGTCGTCGAGGCCCGGTTCGGCGAGAAGCGTGAGGCCGCTGTCGGCCTTGATGGTCGGGATCTCGCTCGGCGCCACATCCGTGAGGATGTTGATCGCACCGGTCTTCAGCGACAGGAGCTGCGTGGCCTGGTCCGGGATGATCTTGAAGAGGATCTCGGAGAGGTGCGGCTTGCCGCCCCAGTAGTTCGGGTTGGCCTTGACCTCGACATACTGCCCCTTGACCCAGCGCACGAACTCGAACGGGCCGGTGCCCGCCGGGTGCTGCCAGGCGTTGGTGCCGTAGGTCTTTAGCATCTTGGGGCTGGTGACGCCGTTCCAGACCATGGCGAGGTCGGCCAGGAACTCGCCGTTCGGCTGGCTCATGTTGATGGCGAT
>JAJYNV010000104.1 GCA_021786135.1 Bacillota bacterium | reverse complement strand
GGGCATCGTCGTGCGCGGAGCGGACGGTGCGGCGCTGGCTGCACTCCTCAGCCTGGCCCTGCTGCCGCTCGCGGTCGGCGAAGGCATCTGGCCCCGGCTGCGGCGAGGCATTGCCGGACCGGTGCTCGCAGGTGCGCTGACCTTGCCGCTGGCTCTGACGCTGCCTGGAGGCTTTGCCCGCTTCCTGCTGGTGCCCGTATCCATGTTTGGCGGCTGGACCGTCGCGTTCGCTTGGCGCGCCTTGCAAGGCGCCGAGCCCGAGCAGCGTCGCCTTGCTGCGGGCCTGCTCGCCGTGGCGGCGGTCTGGTCCGTCGAGGGACCGCAGACGGCGCCATTCGATCCAGGTCTGCTGCTGGCCCTGGTGGTCGTGTTCGCCGCGCTGCGCTGCCGCCTCGCAGCAGCACCGCTCGCTCTCGCACTCGGAGCGGCCCTGGCGCTTGGTGGCTCGATTCCGCCTGCCATCGGACTCTGGCTGGCTGTCGGCGGGGCACTGGGTGCCGTGTTACGCCGTTATGGCGCGTTCTGGGGCTGGGTTGGGCTCGTGCTGCCTATGTCCCTCGCACTGCCGCTGCTGCCGCTCGCATCGGGCGAGGCGGTTGTCGGTTGCGCACTCTTGCTCCTGATATTCGGCCAGGCCGTTCCAGAGAAGGCGTTCACCGCTCTGCGCCTGACCTTCGAACCGATGCCCCCGCCGCCGCCCACCGGGCCCGAGGAGCGGGTGCAAGGCGCTTTGCATCAGTTGGATGTGCTGATTCGTGCCCTGGCGCCCGAGGTGGCCGCAACCTCGGCGGAGGAGGTCGATGTGGCGCGGTATCTCGGGAGCGTCCGCGAGCATGTCTGTAGCGGCTGTCCGCTGGAGCGGACATGCTGGGACCAGGGATTCTACCGCACCTACACAGGTGTGCGCGAACTGATGCTGCGCCAGGACGGTGGGCCGGCCAGTGGCGGCGACCTGTCGCCTGAACTGCGTCAGCGCTGCCCCCGCCCCGACCAGGTGGCCACAGCGGTATCGGTGGCGGGAGACCGCCTGCGGTCGGAGGAGAACGTACGGCGCCTGCTTCAGGTTGAGCGCACCCTGGCCCACGATGTCCTTCTCGGTGTCCGGCAGATGCTGGGCTGGGCTTACACACCGGCTGCGGTACCGCTCACTCCCCGGCTCTACTACGCCTGTGGTGTCGCGCAACTGGCCAAGGGTCAAACCGGATTGAGCGGTGACAGCTATCTCGTGCGCGAGCTCGAGGAATCTCGTGTCTTGATCGCGCTCTCCGACGGCATGGGCACAGGATATGCCGCGGCCGAACAGAGCGCAGGCGCTCTTGAGTCGCTCGAGGGTCTGATCGCGGCGGGAATGGATCCCGTCCTGGCCGTGCGCGGTACCAACGCCGTGCGTCGCGCACTGGGTGGGGAGAGCTACGCGACGTTGGACGTGGCGCTCATGGACCTGGTGGCGGGGGAGTTGGCATCGCTGAAAATCGGTGCTCCAGAGACGTACCTCTGGCGTGGCGACGGCGTTCACGTGCTCCACGGCGAGGCACTGCCGCTTGGGGTGCTGCCGGAGGCGGAAGCCACGGTGCAACATGTCGCTCTGCATGCCGGAGACCGGCTCGTGCTGGTCTCGGACGGGGTGCTGGAAACGATGCCGGGACAGCGCGGAGCATGGCTGGAGGCCATCTTGGCGACCCTTGGCGGTCGTGATCCGCAATTCCTCGCGGAAGCCATCCTCGATGCGGCGCTGGGCAGGCGTTCTGCACCGCGCGACGATGCGACCGTGCTGGTGGTGGGTCTCTATCCGCAGCGCGGAGAGCCGGAGGTTCGCCCCTGGCGCCGCCGTCCGGCTGCGGCTGGCATAGCGCTGGCCGATCAGGGAAAGAATGCTGGCGGAAGGAGGCGCGTGCCATGGGCGAGGCGGTCGACCGGCCGGTGATCTGGGGTGAGTCACATCGGTACCAGATCGGCGCGGCGCTCGGTGAACGTACCTTTTGGGCTCTGGATGAGGCCGGGCGCACCTGGACGGTCGAGATCGGCCGCAGCGAACTCCTGCACGCGCGGACAGATCTTGCGCGGCGCCTGCCGGATGGGGTGCTGCCGCAGGTACGCGAATGCGGCGACATGCCGGGGGGACGCCTCTCCTACCTGGTGACCGAGTGGCTCCCCGGCTACACTCTAACCACCTTTCTCGAGGAAGGACGGCGCCTCTCGCCGGGGGAGCTGCGCGGCCTCGGCTTCGACATTGGCCTTGCGCTCGATGTGCTGGCACGCCATTCCGTCGAACTGACAGCCGTAGCGTCGGACGAGGTCCTCTACAGTGCGCACGAGCGGCGTTGGCGTCTCACGGCGCCTGGCCGCTGGCAGAATTGTGACGACGGCCCGCTCGACCTTGGCTGGCTGGCGGCGGCCATGCTGGCGGCAGGAGGCAGCGTGCCGGGAGAGGAGCCTCCGTGGGCAAGGGAGGATCGCCGACTCTGGCGGCTGCTGGAGGATACGCTCACCGACCGCTTCACGCCACGCGCCTGGCTGCGTCGCGTACGGCGGCTGCGCGACATGGTTCGCGTGCTTGCCACGTTGTCGCAGCACTGACGGCAGGACCGCGCCCTGCGATGTCGAAGCCGGGCGCCATGCAGGACTTGAAGGCGCTCGTCCGCCTACAGGCGGAGGAAGCGGACCTATGCGGCCGCAGGATCCTGGTCGCCGTATCCGGCGGCCCGGACTCGGTAGCCCTGTTTCACCTCCTGGCGCGTCTTTCTGCGGAGACTGGCATGTTGCTGCATCTCTGCCACGTCGACCACGGCTGGCGACCTGAGACCGCTGCGCACGAAGCGGGCATCGCCAGGGAGTTGGCCGTGTCGGCGGGGGTCGGCTGGAGTGTTGTCCATCTCCCCGCGCCCGCGGCGCCTAGCGAAGCGCAAGCCCGGACGGCGAGGCTCTCCGCGCTGGAGCGCGTCGCCGCGGGAATTGGGGCTGCGGCCATCGCCCTGGGACATCAGGCGGATGACCAGGCCGAGACGATCCTGATGCAGCTCGTGCGCGGAGCCGCCGTGGCTGGTGGCATGGCGGCGTGGAGGCCCCCGCTCTGGCGGCCGCTGCTTTCTGTGCCGCGCGCGGCCTTGCGTCAGTACTGTCGCGATGAGGGTCTGAGTTTCGCCGACGATCCAAGCAACAGCTCGTTCGCCTTTGAACGCAACCGCATGCGCCATGCAGTCCTTCCGCTCCTGCGGCGCGAGAATCCACGCGTAGTGGAGGCGCTCGCCCGATTCGCCTTCCTGCGCGCAGAAGAGGACGCGTGGCTCGAAGAGCAGGCGGCCGGCATCGTCGCGAGCCTGCCGAGAGTGGCGGGCTCAGTGGACCTACGACCCTTGCGGCGCTATGCGCGTCCGCTGCAGCGGCGAGCGTTGCGCCAGGCCATCGGGCAATATGGCATTGCGCTGGGGGCCGATCGCCTGCTAGCCTGCCAGCAGGCCCTTGAAACGGACGGCAGGTACGCGCTGGCGCGACACGTGCAGATCGAGCGGGGGTTTCTCTGGCGGGCCGCGCCACCACTGCCTTGGAGCGCTCTGCTACCGGGGGCGCGCGTGCGTTGGAGCAACCTCCTGGTCGGAGTCGGTCCACCGCCCGAGCACGCGCTGCAGGCCGAAGTCGGGGAAGGGCGGCTGTCGGTACGGTCGCGGCGCCCTGGGGATCGCCTGAGGCTTGCCGGCGGCAGCCGCAAGCTGCAGGACATTCTGGTGGATGCCAAGGTTCCGCGTCCGCTGCGCGACGCACTTCCCGTCATTTGTGTGGGGGGGCGGCCCGTATGGTTGCCTGGGCATGTGCGAGCGGTCGACGCCGGCAGCGGCACGACCGTGTGGGTCGGGTCGGCGGACGTTGTTGCACAACTTTGGAGTGTGCTAGAATGAACCGATTCGCGTGGCCCGCCTGCAAGAGCCCGCGAAAGGAGGCCGGGTGTCGGTGAACAACAATATCTTCCGCCGCATCACGTTCCCACTCGTGATGCTCGTTCTGCTTCTCATGGTGCTTGAGTATGTGCACACCGCGCAGCCGGCCAATGTCACCCAGTACACGTATACCCAGATGGTCAACGTGGTTAAGCGCCACGAGGTAAAGAGCGCAACCATCAACGGTGACACGCTGACCGGCAAGCTGACGGACGGCAAGCAGTTCCAGACGACCATCTCCCCTTATGCGACCAACAGCCTGCAGGATCTGCTCAACAACAACAACGTGGACTTCGGTTACGCCTCATCGACCACACCGTGGTATGACAGTCCGCTCTTCAACACGCTGCTTTGGGTGGCGCTGCTGGCTGCTGTGATGTTCTTCCTCATGCAGCAGACGCAGGGTGGCGGCAACCGCGTGATGCAGTTCGGCAAGAGTCGTGCGCGCCTGCACACGGATGACCGCAAGCGCGTCACCTTCGATGACGTCGCCGGCGTGGAGGAAGTCAAGGAAGAGCTCGCGGAGGTCGTGGACTTCCTCAAACATCCCAAACGGTATGTTGAACTCGGAGCGCGGATCCCGAAGGGCGTGCTGCTCTTCGGCGAGCCGGGCACAGGCAAGACGCTGCTCGCGCGTGCCGTGGCCGGTGAGGCTGGCGTTCCCTTCTTTAGCATCTCCGGTTCCGACTTCGTCGAAATGTTCGTCGGTGTCGGTGCCTCCCGTGTCCGAGACCTCTTCGAGCAGGCGAAGAAGAACTCACCTTGCATAGTGTTCATCGATGAGATCGATGCGGTCGGCCGCATGCGCGGCGCCGGATATGGCGGCGGCCACGATGAGCGTGAGCAGACGCTGAACCAGCTGCTCGTTGAGATGGACGGCTTCGGCATTAACGAAGGGATCATCGTCATCGCGGCCACGAACCGGCCGGACGTCCTCGATCCCGCCCTGCTGCGGCCAGGCCGCTTCGACCGGCAGGTGGTCATCCACCGCCCGGATCTTCAGGGGCGCAAGGAGATCCTGGCCGTCCACGCGGCCAACAAGCCGCTCGAACCGGGGACGGACCTTGAGCAGGTTGCGAAGCGCACCCCTGGCTTCACGGGTGCGGACCTGGCGAACACGCTCAACGAGGCAGCCCTGCTGGCGGCCCGTCGCCGCAAGAAGCGCGTCGGCATGGCGGAACTCGATGAAGCCATCGAGCGCACCATCGCGGGGCCGCGATGACGATGAT
>JAJYNV010000396.1 GCA_021786135.1 Bacillota bacterium | reverse complement strand
CTCGCCGCCCACCCCGCGACGCGGCCAGGTGAGGTCGTGTCGGTGGGCGAGGATGTGGAAGTCAAGGTGCTGCGCGTCGACCCTGTCGAGCGCCGCGTCTCCCTCAGCCTGCGTGAAGCCGGCGGCTACCAGTCGCAGAAGCGCGATCCGTACGCTGAGAACGAAGCGCGCGACGATGGCGGCGCCACCATCGGCGACATCGTCGGCGAAGAGTTCAAGGGCTTCCTCGACTAGAACGGCTGCCTCAGGCGGCGGACTTCGGTCCGCCGCCTTTTCTGCGCGCGCTGCGCGCCGCGGGAAGGCAGGGCGATCTCCCCTTGCATGGGCTCCGGTCACCTCGGGGAGATTGACCTTCGGGTGATTTCCTTGCCGCTCGGATCATGGCTCCTTTGGGCAACGACGCTTCTCCTCATAGGGGGATTCGGCCGCGAGCCCTCGTTGGGCCGCCGCGTCCTGTCAGGCTTTCTCGGTGGTACGTTGCTGCTGCACCTCGCGGCAGACTTCTGGCCAATCCTGACTTGGGCTGCGTTCGGCGCGCTTGCCCTGACCTGCGGCATGGTGGCCTGGCAGAAGCTCTCGAGCCTCACCGTGGCCGCCACCGTCGCGACGGCCGCGGTCATGATCCTCTCCTGGCCGGCGGCCGTCGCGTCGGGCCTCGATCCCGTGGCCACGGCCGGAGTCGGCGTCGGCTTTCTGGCCGCAGCCACCTCTCCCGGCTTGGCGGCCCCTGCGGCGGCACTGCTCGGCGGACTGCTTGGTCACCTGACGCTTGGCCATTCCTTCGGCGGAGCGGCCACCTTCGCGCCAGATACCGAACAGCTCTTCCAGGTGGCGGGGACGGGCGTCGTCGCTGCGGCCGCCTTCTCCATCCTGATCGACAGGGCCTGGGCCTTGCGCGGGAGGCTTGCGCGATGAGCGGCCAGGGACCGCCGGTCGACTGGATATCGATCGGGCTCGGCATCGGCTTCGGCGTCGTCGTGCGGCTGATCCTGCTCAAGAAGGACTATCGCCATTACCCGGGCTATCCGGCCGGCTTCGTGGCACAGGTCACCATCGCGTTCTTCGCCGCGGTCATCGGTGCCGCGTTCTTTCCGGCTCTCGTCGCGAAGGAGTACCAGGCGGCCACCTTCCTGGTGCTCGCGGCGACGCAGTTCAGCGGTCTGCGCAAGGTAGAAGTGGACAAACTGAGCGCCATCGAACAGCTGACGCTCGTGCAGCGCGGACCGAGCTACATCCAGGGCATCGCCCAGGAGTTCGAGGAGCGCAATTACCTCGTGATGGGCGTGGCGGTGGTCACCGCGCTCGCCGCCAGCCTCTCCGAACTGGAGTTCGGCCACCTCTGGGCGTGGGTGGTCGGCGGCGCGGTCGGCCTTGTGGCCATGCTGATCGCCCATCTCGTCAAGAGCGGACCCGAACTCGGCGATGTCTGCGAGGTGGAGATCGCGCCACTGAGGTTCGAGCAGGGATCGCTGCTCTACGCCGGCCCCGTGATGCTGATGGAAGTGGGCCTGCCCAAAGCGCGGGAGCGGTACCTGAAGGACGGCGTCGGCATTCTGCTGACGCCCAGGACGCCGCGCGGGGCAGGTGCGATCTGGGACCTCGGACAGCGCCAGGCGATCGTCTACAACCTCTACGAGATCATCGGCAGCAAGACCGACATCGGCTACAGCGAGCGCATCCCCATCTGCCGCATGGATCTGCCGGAGGGAACAGGCAAGGCGGCCATCGCCCTACTGCCGCTCGCGAACGACCCCGACCGCATCCTCGAGGCTGTCAAGCGCACACCCGTGCTCGAGACCGCCAAGGCGCACTCTGTCTACTCGCCGGCATTGATCGCGTGGCAACGCAGCCACGAGGGGGGAGAGTAGCCAGCCATGTCCGGACTTCCCGCAAGCGCCAGCATCTATGCGATCGTCACCCTCAAGTCGCCGCAGGAGGTGCAGGGAGGGGTTTCGCCCGTGTTCTACGTCAAGACGCAGCAGGAGCAGGAGCACATCGCCATGTGGCTCTCCAGGATCACCGGCGCCGCCGTGCATGACCTGCACGACGGGACATGGCTACTGATTCCGGTCTAGGGGGATTCATGGCGACTGAGGGCGAATCCACACCAACATGATCAATGAACAGGAACTGCCGGTCGTCGCCATCGTCGGCCGGCCCAACGTGGGCAAGTCGTCCCTGATGAACCGCCTCGTCCAACGCCAGGTTGCGCTGGTCGAGCAGACCGCGGGTGTGACGCGCGATCGCATCTATGCGCCGTGTACCTGGCGGGCACGCAGCTTTCTTCTCGTGGATACCGGCGGTCTCTCGGACGAGGACCAGTTCTGGCAGGCGATCGCTGAACAGGTCCAGGAGGCGATCGCCGAGGCCGACCTCGTCCTCTTTGTCGTCGACGCCCGGCTGCCGCTCACCGCAGAGGACGAGGACGTGGCGCGGCGCATGCGCCGGCTGGGCAAGCCGGTTCTGCTCGTGGCCAACAAGGCGGAGAGCCGTAACATCGACACGAGCGACGTCTACCGGCTCGGCCTCGGCGAACCGTATTTCGTATCGGCCGCGCACGGCCACGGCACGGGCGATCTGCTCGACGCCATCATCGAACGCCTCGACATGCAGCCAGCAACGGATCTGGACGAGCAGGACGAGGCAACAGAGCATCCTCTGCGCATCGCCATCGTCGGGCGCCCGAACGCCGGCAAGTCCACCCTGGTCAACCGGGCGCTGGGGAGCCACCGGATGACCGTCTCGGACGTGCCGGGCACCACGACCGACGCGGTGGACGTCGAGGTGACGCTGGGCGGACGCCGGTACCTCCTCATCGACACGGCCGGACTCCGACGGCCCGCGCGCATCGATGCGCGACTCGAGGAGCTCGCGGGGCTGCATGCGCGCAAGGCCATCTCGCGTGCGGATGTCGCCGTCCTGCTGCTTGCGGCGGACGACGGTCTGACCGAGCAGGACAAACGCATCGTCAAACTGGCGGGAGACTCAGGCATCGGTCTCGTCATCGGCGTCAACAAGTGGGACGCACGCGCGCATGAGCCACGCGAGGCGGACTCGGTCCTGGCGGATCTGCGCAATGCGCTGCCGGCTGCGAGCTATGCCCCGGTCGTCTTTCTCTCGGGGCTGACCGGCCTCCATCTTGATAAGCTCTTCGCGGAGGTGGCCCGCGTGGGGGCGCAGATCGACCTGCGCATGCCGACGGCCCAGCTCAACCGCGAAATCGAGGAGGCTCTCTACCAGCAGCCGCCTCCTTCGGTGAAGGGCAAGCAGCTCAAGATCCTCTATGCCACGCAGGTGGGCCGGCGGCCGCCGCACGTCGTGCTCTTCGTCAACGATCCCTTGCTCTGCCACTTCTCCTACCAGCGCTACATCGAAAATCGGCTGCGGCAGGCGTTCGACCTGCACTTCGCGCCGCTGCGCATCACCTTGCGCAAGAGAGAGGGGCGTCGCCGGTGAACCTCCTCATCGCAGCCGTCTTCGGCTACCTCCTGGGCTCCATCCCGGCCGGCGTGCTCGCAGCGAGGCGGGCGGGCCGCGACATTCTGCACGAAGGCTCCGGCAATCCGGGTGCCACGAACGCCCTGCGTGTCATGGGACCCTACTGGGCCCTCCTGGTGCTGATCGGAGACACCGGCAAGGGCATTCTGGCTGCCTACATCGGCTGGAAGCTCGGCGGTCCCCTCGGCAGCGCGCTCGGCGGCGCCGCCGCCGCGGTCGGACATGCCTACTCGCTCTTTCTGCGCGGCCAGGGCGGCAAAGTGGTCGCGGTGTCGCTCGGCGTCCTGCTCTTCTGGGGCTGGCCACTGGTCGTCGGAGCTCTTGTCGTCTTCCTGATCGTGCTCGGCGTCACGCGGATCGTCTCGCTCTCTTCGATGCTTGCGGCCCTCGCCGCCGCGCTGATGGCCGCAGCCGGCGTGCCACCGCTGCCTGGCGTGCTTCACTACGCGGTCTTCTTCCTCGTACTGGTGCTCATCTGGCGTCACCGCCCGAACATCGAACGCCTCCTGCGCCATGAGGAGAAGCGCCTGGGTAGCCGCGGTTGAGCCGGATCGCCGTCCTCGGGGCCGGTGGCTTCGGCACGGCTCTCGCCATTCACTTGGCCCGCTGCAGCCATGAGGTGACGCTCTGCGCACGTCGACCCGCATTTGCCGATGAGCTCCGCACCCTGCGCGAGAACCGCCCGTACCTTCCTCAACCGAAGATCCCGCCTGCCGTGGCGATTACCGCCGATGCAGGGGAGGCACTCCGCGACGCGCAGGCGCTCATCCTCGCGGTACCCTCGCAGCATCTGCGCGCCGCAGCGCAGGACCTCGCTCGGCATGATCTGCCGCCGCTTGTCGTAGACACGGCCAAGGGACTCGAACTCGGCAGCCTCCTGCGCATGTCCGAACTTCTCGCCGAGGTTGGCATCGACGCCGTCGCCCTGAGCGGCCCGAGCCATGCCGAGGAGGTCGCCCTGGGCCAGCCGACGGCGGTTGTCGTCGGACATCCGGACCCGGACCGCCGCTCCTCCGCGCAGAGCCTTCTGCACGGCCCCGGACTGCGCGTCTACTCGACGCCTGACCGCACGGGCGTCGAGTTCGGCGGAGCGCTCAAAAACGTGCTTGCGCTGGCCTCGGGCGTCAGCGAGGGACTGGGACTCGGCGACAATCTCCGCGCAGCGCTGCTGACGCGCGGTCTGGCCGAGATCACGCGTCTCGGTGGCGCCTGCGGCGCGCAACCCGCCACATTCGCCGGCCTCGCGGGCCTAGGCGATCTGCTCGCGACCGTCATGAGCCAGCACAGCCGCAACCGCCGTGCCGGCATTGCCCTCGGGCAAGGCACCCCGCTCGAGGACGTGCTGAGGTCCTCGCCCATGGTGGTGGAAGGGGTGCCAGCCACGCGCGCCGCCCTCGATCTGGCAGAACGGCACGGGCAGGACCTGCCGATCGCCGCCGCGCTGGCGCGACTCCTCTTCGACGGCGCCGACCCAAGGCAGGAGATCGACCTCCTGCTCGCGCGGGCGTTCCGCGAGGAAGACCGCTGGTAGAAGAGTTGCGGGCCCTGGCGTGTGCACGCTGGGGCGCCTGGGGTCATAGTGCCCATCCCTCTACATATGATGAACCGTCCAATCCGGCTCCCCCGGACCGCGTTCTCGTGCGCGGCCGGCACCGGAGGGTACGGGAGGGGTAGGGGTGGAGCA
>JAJYNV010000454.1 GCA_021786135.1 Bacillota bacterium | reverse complement strand
CGGCGTCGTCCTGCTCACCTTCAACTTCTGGCTCGACGGGACACTCCTGCCTGGAGTAGCCTTCATCGTCTATGAGATCCTGGCGGTCCTCGTCTCGACGGGGCTGCTCGCCCTCGTGCTGCGTGCCTTCGGTCCCTCCGGGAGTCCACCGGCGACGAGGGTGGACGCATCTCTTTGAGCGCCTCCTGGCATCGGTCTTGGCTTGCATGGCCATGCCCGGCGCAGGGATGGCGGGCCGAGCAGAGTGGCCGCGGCAGGGACACGGCCGTTGAGGCCAGAATTCCCTCGCCAGTTCGTGGCGAGGGGGCCTCTGTTTGCTTCCCCTGACCGCCGCCCAGTTGCCGCTCGGCCTCCTTCTCCTCCTCGCCATCTCTTGGCTCGTGCAGCGCGCCCTTGGCGTCCCGTATGAACCCCGCGACACCCTCCTCGGCCTCGTCCTCGCCGGGGCTGCCCTAGGCTTCACCTACCTCCTCACGCTCTGGATCGGCCTCGATGCGGCGCCGACCGCCCCAGAGGGGATCGAGGCCGTCCTGCTCGGACTTCTCGGCGGCATCCCGGCGGTGGGGCTCAACGCTCTTCTCATCGTAGGGCGCGCCGGGCCGATCGACGCGCGCGGCCCCGCCAGCGCAGCTGGCTACGGCTTCGCGCTTGCGAACATCGTTTCGGGCGCGATCAGCTCCGCCCACATCCAGCTCATCGCATTCAGCATCGTAGGGCGCCTTGCGCCGATGCTGCTCCTATCCATCCTCCTGCCCGTGCTCGTCTCGCTCAGCCTGGGGTTCGGGCGCGATCAGCACCGCCTCGCGCTCTACGCTGTGCTCGCCGTGCTTCTCCTGACCCTGAACGAGTGGGCGGACCGCACGCTGCTTCTTACGCCGAGCTTCGGCATCTACGAAGTGGTGGCGGTCCTGCTTGCAGCGGGCCTCCTGGCGCTCGTCGTGCGGGCCTATCAGGTTCAAAAGAGATCAGACGTCAGGGGCGCTTCGTCCCGCCCCTGAGTACCTCAAGCCGTCGCGCCCCTGGCGGGCGCTGGCGGGAAGTGGCGGAGATATTTGCGGAAGAGCGTCAGCCAGATCCAGTTCGACGCGCCGGCGAAGAGCATGGCCGCGAGCGAGAGGATGCCTGACACCTTGCCGTAGGCAAGGAACATCAGCACGAGCGACAGGGCGTTGAGCGCGGAGAACGTGGCCGCCGTCGGAACGCCCCTCTTTTCGAGGATGAGCGCGATCGAGGAGAAGCCGCCCGAGGAGTAGCCGCAGGAGAGCAGCAGGGCCGAGGGCAGGTAGGAGAAGAGCAGGATCATCGGAAAGGCCAGATAGAGCGGCAGGGGATGGAACGGCACCAGCTCGGCGAGAAAGATGAGGAGGGAGCCGAGCGTCGCCGAGACGACGGTCCAGAGGAGCTGGCGCCTGCCTAGCACACGCCAGACCAGCACGAGGATCAGGATCTTCACGACGAAGGTCCAGAAGCCGAGCGGCAATCCGGTCCAGTGGTAAAGGGCCAGCGAGACGCCGGAAGCGCCACCCGAGCTGATAGCGGACGCCTTCTCGAGAAAGCGCAGTTCGCCCGCGAGGCAAAAGGAAGAGATCCAGAAGCGCAGCGGAGGCACCTGCCGCCTTGCAAGGCTGACGTCCGTGGGTTTGGGCACCCCTTTGCCGGGATGGGTTGAAGTCTTCGGTGCATCGCACCGCTCTTACGCCCACATTGCCACAAAGTGCCTTCCGCCGCATGGGGCAGAAGTCCAGACCATGCTGAGGGCCGCCCGGACCACTCGAGGCTCGAGCGGCCCTGAATGATCTGCTGCTAAAGGTCGAAGCCGGACAGGAGCCAAGCCATTCCCCGGTCGATGCGCTCGAGGAAGGATTGCGTCATGCCTTCGCCATCGCCTCCGAGCCAGGCGGCGAGCCCGATGCCGATCACGGCACCCGAAAGGGCCTCGAGCTTCTCGTCGTTCGCCGGCCGGCCGGAACGCTCCGCCAGGAGCTCAGAGAACACGTGCATCGTGCGCGTGAACTCCTCGAGCATGGCCGCTCGCAGTTCGGGCACCGTGCGCATCAGCCGCTCGCGCTCGAGCTGGATATCGACGTCACCCTGGGGGGCAGACCCGAACGTCTGCCACATCGCCTGCCGCACAGCCTCGAGGAGGCCGACCTCAGCCGGCACTGCGTGGAACGCCTCCGCAAGCTGCTCGTCCATGGCGTCGTAGATCACGAGGTCCGCCTTGGTCGGGAAGTAATGGAAGACCGTCGAGGGCGACACCTCGGCCGCCTCGGCGATCTCTTCCACCGATGTCTCCTTGTAGCCCTGCTCGCGGAAGAGGCGCAGGGCATGGGACTGGATCAACTGGCGCGTCCTGGCCTTCTTGCGCTCGCGCAGGCCGAGGCGTTCGCCCTCTTGCGTCCGGGCCACCGCCCTCGTCCTCCTCCGTAGGCTTCTGCCCAAAGCATACCGCGTTGACGTCGCGGCGGCACGTCGCCGGGCTCGCAGCGAGGGCCGCCGCTTCCGCTACTTCGCCTGCTCCATGGCCGCCGCGCGCTGCCTGCGCGCGGGCAGGAACACGAGTGCCAGTATCACGGCCGCCGCCGCGATGCCGGCCGTGGCCAGCATCGCCTGGTCCATACCTGCGACGAAGGCCTTTTCGATAGACAGGAGCAGGGCGTTCGAGCCCACCTCGCGGGCCACAGCGATGCCGCCGAAGACGCTGGCCTTCACCACGGTGGCGGCGGCCGCAGGCAGGCCGGATACGTCCACCTGCCCTTGGTAGGCCGCATTCATGACGCTGCCGAGCAGGGAGGAGCCGAAGGCGGGGCCGAGCTTGACCACCGCCTGCAGGAGGGCGGAGCCGACGCCGCTCCGCTCCTGGGGGATCTCGACGAGGGCGGCCGAGGCAGCGGTGGCGAAGCCGAGGCCGGCGCCGATTCCCACGATGAAGGTCCAGACCGCGATGTAGCTCTGGCCGCTGCTGACTGTCATGGCGCCGCCCAGGGCGGAGCCGAGCACCACCACGGCGAATCCCGCGGCTACCGTGAACCGCGCGCCGATCTTCGCCGCAACCCGGTCGGCCGGCACGGCGCCCAGGATCATGCCGACGATGACGGGCAGGAGCCGCACACCGGTCGCTTCGGGCCCGATGCCCTCGATCGCCTGGAGAAACTGCGGCAGGCCGAAGAGGACGCCGAAGAGGCCTAGCGTGCCGAGCGCGGTGAGGATGACACCCCAGGTGAAGCTACGCGATTGGAAGAGACTCAGATCGACCAGGGGCTGGCCATCGGGTCGGCGGGTGACATGGCCCTCCCAGAGGGCGAACAGCGCCAGCAGAACGACGCCCACGCCGACCGGCACCAAGGCGTCCGCGCTGCCCCAGCCGCTCGTTCCCGCCTTGATCACGCCATACATCATGGCGACGAGCCCTGCGCTCGCGAGCAGGAGGCCGAAGAGGTCGAAGCCCTGCCTCGGTCCCGGCTTGGACCTGGGCACGAGCCAGAGCACGGCGAGCACGGCCAGGATCGCCACTGGCACGTTCATGAGGAAGATCCAGCCCCACCATGCATGGGAGAGAATCCAGCCGCCGATGATCGGACCCAGCGGCAGTCCGACAAAGTTCGCCGCACCCCAGATACCCACGGCCCTTGGCCGCTCCTCCTCGTTGAAGAGCAGTGTCAGGACCGAGAGCGCGACCACGATGGCGGCGGCGCCAGCCAGGGCGACGACGATCCTGGCCGCGATGAACACGGCGGCATCGGGCGCGTAGGCACAACCGAGCGAACCGACCGCGAAGAGCAGCAGCGCCGCCACCATCAAGGCCTTCTGGCCAAAGCGGTCACCCAAGAGGCCCGCCGGCAGCATGCCTGCGACGAGCGCCAGGGTATACGCCGTCACGAACCACTGGAGCTGCGACTCCGACGCCTTGAAGACGCCCGCGAGCGTCGGCAGAGCAAGGCTCAGGACTGTCACATCGAGGGTGATCGCAAGGACCGCGAGGCTGATCGCGCCAAGCGCCCACCAGCGACGTGTGTCGCGCGAGGTCATGCTGCGCTCTCCTCCCATCCCGTCCGGCTTGACCGCATATGTTGCTGTCGCACTATTAATACAGTGACTATCACTTTAAGGCAACAGTTTTATTTTTACGCTCAGTTTTAAACAGTGTGTGGGATCTGGAGAAGTTGGTGGCAACCTGTGGCAAGCCCTACCGCCGTAACAATGGCTCAGACGCTCACGCGGCTCCCCGCCAGCGACCACGAGTTCCTCTACAACCAGTTGGTGCGGCTGCTTCAGCCGAAGGTCAGTCCGCAGGCAGTTGTTGATTTCAGGGAGAAGCGCTTCGCCTGTCCACGCTGCGGGTCAACACATGTCCATCGTCATGGCAAGTACAAGGACCGGTGGCGGTACCGGTGCGTGAGCTGCCGGAAGACCTTCAACGACGCACCCGCATCCCCAATGGCGGGGACCCACTACAGCACGAGTGCCTGGTTGAAGTACGCCTGGTGCATGAGCCAAGGGATGTCCATCAGACGCTCAGCGCAGGTGGTCGGTATCAGCGTTCTAGGCCTGCCTTCTACTGGCGGCACAAGATTCTTACCGAGCTCCGGCAACTGCCCAAGCCAACTCTGACTGGAATCGTGGAAGCCGACGAGACCTTCTTCCTCTACTCGCAGAAGGGGTCCCGGCACCTTACCCGAGCTGCACGGTATTCGGGCGGCAAGGCGGCACTGCGAGGAATCAGCCACTACCAGGTCTGTGTCTTGGTCGCACGCGACAGGCAGGAGGGCACTGTGTCCGAAGTCACCGGGTTCGGACATGTCGCCGCAAAGCAGCTACAGGGGGCACTGAACGGCTACCTGCAGAACTGCATACTCTGTATCGATGCAGCCTCGGCGTACGGGGCGTTTACACGGGCGAACAACATCCCGCTTCAGATCCTGAACGCGAGGCGTGGCGTGCACAAGCACGGCATCTATCATCTGAACAACGTGAACGCGTACCACAGTCGCCTAAAGCAGTGGCTGCGCCCGTTCAACGGCGTCAGCACCAAGTACCTGCCGAATTATCTCGTCTGGTTCCAACGCTACGATTCCATGCGTAACGTTCCCTGGAGCGTCGTGGCGAATGGGTTCTTGGATTGTTGACGTTCGGGCTTTCCGAGACAGACAGACTCAGATTGAGTGATACGTAGGCAGCCAGACAGA